>JAISXY010000041.1 GCA_031270285.1 Campylobacteraceae bacterium | reverse complement strand
TGCTTTAACTCAAGCGCCGTTTTTGCCTCTTTTGCGGAGTAGTGTTTATCAAGCGAGTAGGCTTCCATGTCTTCTATCTGAAAAAGTTCCCCCTTATCGTCAAAAAAGCCTATACTAAGGGCGATTTTCGTATCTTTCATCCAAAATGAAAGCTCTTTGGGTTTATCCCATGTAAATATCATTCCGACTCCGATATCATCCAAATTTGACAACCCTTTTTGCTTTGTTTTCAGCGTATTTGCTTGAGGAAGCTTTTCTATTCTCAAGCCGTTATCAAATTCCAATGTGCAAAGCGGTAAAACTTCGCCGTAAAGCGTACTAAAAAAGAGCAAAATAAAAACTATTTTCATCACTACTCCTCATTCATGAACGGCAATTGCGGCTCTAAAAAAGTCTTGTTTGATTTTGAAAACTCTATCAAATTTTCAGTCGTTACGACCCATTTGGGCAGATTTTTGCAAGCTTGTATAAATATTTTTGCCGCACTTTTGGCATCGCTTAACGCTCTATGGTGAACGCCTTCGTTTATTCCTAAAACTTCACGAAGCGTTCCGAGACCGTATTTTGTACTTTTTATTGTTTTTCTGGCAAGTTTTATGGTGCATAATTTTCTATTTAGAAACGGCGCAAAATGGTATTTTCTAAAAGCATCGGATAAAAATGCATAATCAAAATCAACATTATGCGCTACAAAAACACTGTTACTCAAAAAAAGTCTGAATTTTTCCAGTGTTTCCGCTTCGCTTGGAGCGTTTTTCAGCATATCTGTCGTAATTCCCGTCAAATTTACTATAACTTCGGGCAAAAAATCGGTAAAAATGAGCGAATGAAACTCATCTAAAATAGCGCCGTTTTCCAAAATTACCGCACCTATTTCTATCACTTTGGCTTCGTTTAACAAGAGGTTATTTGTCTCTATATCCACCACGCAAAACCTCTGCTCTTGCCACCTTCTCTCTCTTGTGCGAAGAGTTATATTTTTACCGTTTTTTTCTGCGGCGTCAAATCCGAGAGAGTTAAGCTCATCTATGGAAGTTATCTCAAAATCGTCCAGATATTCGCATTTTGACAGCATGTGAAAAAAATAGTCAATATTTAAATCTTTTTTAGCCAATTTATCGGCAAGCTGTTCAAACTGTCTCAATCTTTCGCGCTTTTTACAAAATCATATATTTTTTGCGCATCTTTTTTGCCATGCGAGAGTTCTACTCCGCTGTTCACATCAACGCCGTAAAATCCAAAATGTTTTATGCCCTCAAGCATATCCGCGCCAAGTCCGCCCGCTAATATAATTTTTGAGCAGTCTATTCCGTTAAACCATGACAAATCAATGCTTTTGCCATCGCCTCCGAAGTTGTCCGTAAAAGCGTCAATCAAGCGATACTCGTCTTTGTATTTTAAAAGATCGCTTTTTTGTTTGGCTCTTACGACTTTCACATACGGCGTTTTGAGTTTTGATAAAAAATCTTCATCAACATCAAAATGAAGCTGCGCAAGATTTAATTTTGCTTTTTTGCAGATTTTATCTACCGTTTTCGGCTTCTCATGTACAAAAACCCCGACTTTTTGCACAAACGGCGGCAGTAAAGCGGATATTTTTTTAGCTGCTTTTGGAGTTATGTATCTTGGGGATTTGGGATAAAATATAAATCCGACCGCATCCGCACCCGCATTAACAGCCGTGAGTGCGTCTTTTAGCGAAGTAATGCCGCAGATTTTTACTCTCATCTATACCCTTAAAGAATCTATCGCATTTTTGTATGAAGAAGAGCCGAAGATATAATTGCCCGCCACTACTATATCCACGCCCGCATTTTTTAATTCATGCACATTTTTGTCATTTACGCCGCCGTCAACCTCTATCAAAGTTTTGAGCCCTGCGCCGTCTATCATTTTTCGCAAAGCTTCCGCTTTTTTAAGAGATGAAGAGATGAAACTCTGTCCGCCAAATCCGGGATTTACGCTCATCAAAAGCACCATATCCAAATCTTCCAAAATATACTCTATGGATTTTAACGAAGTGTGCGGATTTAACACAATGGCAGGACTTATGCCGTAACTTTTTATCTTTTGAATAAGCCTGTGAGGATGTTTCTCCTCTTCTATATGAAATGAGAGATATTTTGGTTTTATTGGTGCAAAAAGTTCTGTGAAAAACGTATTGTTTTTTACCATCAAATGTATATCAATAGGTTTTGCCGCACTTTTTGCCACAGCGCTTACGACCACCGGACCTATCGTAAGATTTGGCACAAAATGCCCGTCCATGACATCTATATGTACAAAATCGCATCCTGCGTCGCAAATCGCTTTTATCTCTTCATCAAGCCTGCCGAAATTTGCCGATAAAATACTTGGAGCTACAAGCATAAACACCCTTTGGATTTAAATGGTTTAATTGTATCAAAACTTTGCGATGATTTATCTTTATTTTATAATGCTTTGTCGCAAAAATATTAAATTAAACTATTTATCAAAATGAGAGTTTAAAGATTAAAAATCCTATCCGCATTTTTATAAAAAAGCTTTTCAAGCACATGATCATCAAATCCAAATGCGGCAAAATCGTCTATAGACTGCTTGATAGGTCTAAACGGATACGAAGAGCCAAACAAAAGCTGGTCTTGCAAAAATGTATTTCCCGCTTTTACAAAAACTTCGCTTCCTGCTATAAAACCGTACATATCAGGTACGGGATAGATATTTTCATATTTGAAAGCAACGCCTATTAGTTGATTTGTATTTGGATAATATCCATGATAGCAGATAATCGCAAGCGAGGGAAATTCGCGCGCTACTTTAGCCAAATGCGAAGGGTCGTTGAAAGCAGGATTTGGCGTTGTAGGACCTGACATGAGAGTAAGCGGTATCTTTTTATGCGCCAAATGTTCGTATATCGGAAAATATATCTCATCATCAGGGTGGCGCGCAGGTTCGGCAAATCCGGGTTCTATATTGATACCGGAAAGTTTTAAATCATCTATGGATCTGTCTATCTCTTTGATGGCTTCATCAATTCCATCAAGCGCAGGGTCAATACCCGCTATCGCTAAAAGCTCTTTATGCGGATTTGTAATCTCATGTAAAAAATCATTGCTGATTTGCTGGCTTGGCGTGCGTCTTCCGACAATAACGGCATAAGAGAGCCCGCTGTCTTTAACTTCATTCAAAAAACCCTCTTTTGTGAGAGATTTTTTAAAATGCTCGTCGTCTCCTCTCGTCCCTACTCTTCTATTCAGCCACTTTGCTCCTTCATACGCTTTAGAACCCGCGACTGCTCCGAAAAACTCATGCAAATATGCAGGGCGACATCTCATATCTATAATTTTCATCTCCTCAATCCTTAATACTATAGTTAATTTATCAATTTAGTATTATATATATTTATTGTTAAGAGAAGGCTTAACCAAAGCTGCCGCAAAGGCTCAATGCACTCTTAATATTGCTCTGCTATAATTTCACATCAAAGGAGTTTCATGAAAAGAATATTTGCCGAATGGGAAAAACAGAGTTCGCTTCTGCTTGTTCTGCCGCATGAAAAAACCGATTGGACGCCGTATTTAGATGAGATACTTTCAGCATATAAAGAGTTTATCAAAAAAGCTTCAATGTATGAACACTGTACCGTTTTGTGCGCAGATAAACAGTCTGCCGAAAAACTGCTTCATGAGTGCGACAATATTACGGTTATTCAACTGCCGACAAATGATACATGGGTGAGAGATTTCGGTGCGATTAATGCAGAAGATGAGGGCGGGATTATCTCGTATGATTTTATATTTAATGCATGGGGCGGAAAATTTGACTCATTGCTTGACAATACGGTCAATAAAAAACTGTTAGAGAGCGGACATATAAAAGGCAGACTTATAAGCGTACCTATGGTGTTTGAGGGCGGCAGCATGGATAATAACGGCGCAGGCGTTGCGATTACGACTTCAAAATGTCTTTTAGATAAAAATAGAAATCCGCATATGAGCAAAAACGAGATAGATGCAAAATTAAAAGAGTTGTTTGGATTAAAGCGGATAATCTGGCTTGAACACGGCTTTTTAAAAGGCGATGATACCGATTCGCATGTAGATACGCTCGCTCGTTTTATCACAGAAGATACAATAGCTTATACAACATGCGAAGATGAAAAAGACGAGCATTTTGAGGAGTTAAAAAAGATGGAAAAACAGTTGCAAAGCACAGGCTTTAAACTGCTGCCTCTTCCTCTGCCCAAACCGATATTTTACAACAATGAGCGGCTTCCCGCCACTTATGCGAATTTTGTGTTTGTAAACGGCGCCGTTTTACTGCCGACATATAATGACGCAAACGATGCAAGAGTAAAAGAGATTTTAAGTCGTGCGCTTCCGTCTCATGAGATAATCGGCATAAATGCAGCCGTTTTTATAAGGCAGCATGGAAGTCTGCATTGTGCGAGTATGAATATATTTGAGTAAAACATGCTGTTTGATTTTCGCTTTTTGGTTATGATTGGAGCAAAAATATTTGGCTTTTAATGATTTTATTAACTATTTATGATATAATCACCACTTTGCTTGATATTTGTATTTTACAAAAAATTTATTTAAAGGATTCATGATGGCAAGAAGATGTGCGCTTACAGGTAAAGGACCGCTTGTAGGAAATAATGTCAGTCACGCTAATAATAAAACAAAAAGACGCTTTTTACCAAATCTTCGTACAGTAAGAGTTACTCTTGAAGACGGAACTACGCAAAAGATTAAGGTTGCCGCCTCAACGCTTAGAACTATGAAGAAAAACGGCTAATTTTTTTACCTCGCAGGGAGTGAATATGAACTTTGATAAAAAGGACAAATCACCCCAAGGGTGGCGTAAACAGTCCGCCACTCCCAAAGTTAAGATAGACAATCAAATCTACGAACAGTTAAAACCGCTTAGATTGCCTTTAATACTGCTTGTTGTTATCATGATGATAGGCACTGTCGGCTATATTTTGATAGATGGTTTTACTCTCATTGACGCCATATACCAATCAGGCTCTACATTTACAACCGTTGGATTTGGCGAAATAGGCGAAATTTCTACGGCAGGACGCTTTTTTACTATCGGACTGATTGTCTTGGGATTTGCCGTTTTCTCATTTTCAATCGGCGTTTTGATAGATATGATAAACAGGGGCGTTATTACAAAACTTATTAAGGAGCGAAGAATGCTTCAAAAAATCGCAAGGCTTAAGAACCATTTTGTTATCTGTCATCACAATAATTTTACGATAGAACTTGCAAAACAGTTCCGCCAAAATCATATACCTTTTGTGGTGGTAGATAACTCTTTGGATTTTGAACAAACAGCAAAACAAAATCAATATCCCTACTATATACAGGGCGAGCCGCATACGGAACTGTCCATACTCAAATCTTCTCTTGCATCTGCCAGAGGTGTAGTAACGCTGAGCGAAAATATAGCGGATAATATTGCGCAGGTCGTTACGACAAGGCTTTATGAAAAGGAGCTGGGGTTGAAAAAAGCCTTTTTTATCATGGCTCATGCAAATAATGACAGCGAAGCGGAAAAGCTGAAAAAACTTGGAGCCGACTCGGTCGTATCGCCTTCAAAACTTGTAGCTCAACGCTTATCTGCCGTTAGTCTGCACCCCGATATGCAAAATATGATGGAAAATCTACTTTCAAAAAAAGATCCTCCCGTTAATATAGAAGAGGTTGAAGTACCAGAATTTTCATGGATAATATTTAAAAAATTAAAAGAAACGCATTTAAGAGAGATAACAAATGTGAGCGTTGTCGGTATCAGCGATATTAACGGCAAATTTTTGCCAATGCCGCGCGGCGATACGATTGTCGGCATAAATGCAAAGTTATTGATTGTCGGCACAAATGAGAGTATCATAAACCTTAAAAGGCTTATCAGAAGAAAAACAAAGCCTGAGGAGTTAAAATATGTTTGATATATTGCCGCTAAAAGGCGGGCTTGATAATGTAGAGGGGTTTTTCAGCGGCGGCGTAAGTGTCGGACTAAAAAAAGAGGGCAAAAATGACATAGCTTTCATAAGAAGCGATACACTTTGCGATGTGGGAGCGATTTTTACATCAAATAAATTTCAAGCCGCACCCATACGCCATTTTAAAAGATACGGCGAAACATTTCAAACAAATTTTGTTTTGATAAACTCCAAAAATGCCAATGCCATGACGGGCAAAGAGGGAATAGACGATATAGACGAGCTGTTTTCGCACCTTCCGAACTTCTTGCATGTAAAAAATCCCGTCATGAGTTCAACGGGCGTTATAGGATACAGGCTTGATACGCAAAAAATCGCAAAATCTTTTGAGCTTTTTAATTTCAATGCCAAAGATTCAAATGCGGCGGCTGAAGCGATTATGACTACCGATAGATTTAAAAAAGAGATAGCCGTAAAAGTCAATATTGAAAACAAGGGCTCATTTCATATAGGAGCTATTTGCAAGGGGGCTGGCATGATAAACCCATCTCTTGCTACGATGCTTTGCTTCATAACAACCGACGCAAATGTGCCCGAAGAGTTGATAACCGCTCTTTTAAAAGATGCCGCGGAGGAGAGTTTTAACGCTATAAGCGTAGATGGAGATACATCAACCAACGATACGGTTATGCTTTTATCATCGGCAAAAAGCGGTGTTTGGGAGAAAAGAGCTTTTAGCGAAGCTTTGAAGTTTGTCATGAAACATTTGGCTTTGGAGATAGTAAGAGACGGCGAGGGAAGCAAAAAAGTGGTTGCTTTTGAGGTTAAAAATGCAGCGACTTTAGATGAAGCGAAAAAAGCCGCAAAAGCTTTGAGTAACTCTCTTTTGGTGAAAACGGCGATTTTCGGCGAAGATCCGAATTGGGGACGCATAGCTTCCACTATAGGTGCAAGCGGTATTACATGCGAAGAAGAGAGTTTGGTTATTTACTATGACGATGTGCTTGTATATTCGTCCCAAAAAAGGCAGCTTGACAAAACAAGCGAAGCTGCGGCAAACAAAGTCATGAAGCAAGAGGGCTTTAAAATAATCTGCGATTTGGGTATCGGCAGTGAAAGTTACACGGCATACGGATGCGATCTTGGGCATGAGTATGTAAGTATAAATGCCGACTATCGTTCATAAGACTTTAATAACAAAATCGTTAAAATAAAAAAAATTTTATAAGGAGAGATGCTATGTTGCATGAGTACCGTGACATTATTACAAAACTAAAACAAGAAGATGCGCATTTTGCTAAGATTTTTGAAAAGCACAACGACTTGGATCAAAAAATCTTAGATGTTGAAGAAGGGCGCGAACATTTGGAACATTTGGAGCTTGAAAGGCTGAAAAAAGAGAAACTGCTGTTAAAAGACGAAGCTTATGCGTTGATATTGGCATATAAAAAAGCCAACAATCTATAAAACAAATTTGCAATGTCTTTATGCGTGCTTATACGCTGAAGACATTGCCTGACAACTTTAAAAATCAACCTGTTTTTATCTGAAGCTTTCTGTATAAAAGCGGTATTATGGTATGATTGTTGAAATAAAATCATTCATTATCTAATTTACCGCTCGTTTACCATTTAACTCTATACTGCCAATTGACTTTTTATTTTAGCTCCTTTTGCGGAAAGCATTGAAAGGACTGCGGTCTAATTATTGTATATCATTAACTTATGCAGTCCTTTCTTACTTTTCCATACCCTTTTATTATTACTTAAATCTATAGAATAAGTTGCATTTGTTATTATTTTGTAAGCAAAATTAGTTATAATTTTCCATCTTTATTAGCAAAAAGGAGAAAAATATGAAGCTAGCAAAGTTAAGTTTAGCCGCTGCTATAGCGGTAGGTGCGTTTAGTTCTATAAGCGCTACGCCTCTTGAAGAGGCAGTAAAGGGTGTTGAGGTAAGCGGTCAGGCAAGATACAGATACCATTCTCAATCTGATTTTGCTACTCCTGTCTCAAGCGGCAACAGAGGTGTGGATGCGAATCGTTTTTCGGGCTATTTACAGTTAATTGTACCTGTAACGGACAGCTTGAAATTTGGTACCGCTTTAGTAACCGATATATGGAATAGAGGCGATACCGATGCAAGTTCACCGGCAGGCGATACGGGCGGAAGAAGTTTTAATTTTGATAAATTCTTCTTTCAGTACGGCGCTGGCGGTTTGACTGTAAAAGCGGGTAAGATAGAGATACCTACTCCATGGACGCAAACATCTGTTATATCAGGTTCTTACGGTAACGGCGTACTTGCTCTGTATTCTATCAATCCTGACTGGACGGTAGCTGGTGCGGCATATCTGCAGACGAACGCTTTAAATGGTCATCCATATGCTCCTACAAGTTTTGACAGCGATAACAATTTATACGCTTTAGCCGCTATCGGTAAAGTGGGGCCTGTCGGTTTGCAGTTTTGGGCAGCAAATTTGGAGACTGTAGCTGATGCGGTACTGTTTGGTGAAGCAAAATTTGCTTTAAACGGATTTAACGCAAGAGGTCAGTTGAACTACTTAAAGCTTGCAGACCAAGTCGGCGCAGCTGAAGACGCAGGTATTTTTTATGGTTTAGAGGGCGGTTATAAAAACCAGCAGTTTGCCGTAACGGCAGGCTATACGGCGAGCGATAAAGATCAGGGTATCTATGCGCTTGATGCGGATAACAGCGGTTTTATAAGATTTGGTAAACAGCTCTACTATAGAACTTCAAATGTTAATGATGTCGGTACGGCATTTATAAAAGGCGGAGCGACTATAGATAAATTTGGCTTTGAACTTGGCTATGGTTTGGCTGATGTAGGCAGCAGAGACCAAGACTACAGCGAAGCTTACGGCACAATTACATATAAATATGCCAAAAATTTCGGTCTTGAGTTGTACTATTCTCATATAGATCTTGATAACGATACTAGACCTGGCAAAACAACAGGTACAGATGAGAATACCAACGACGAGATTCGTTTCCAGGCTCAATATAACTTCTAAATATTCAGCTTTACAAATCCCCCGTTTATCGGGGGACTATCTCTAAAATCACCACGCTTTTATTTTTTCTTTAAGCCCGCATGAGCATTATATAAAATTAAGACAGATCACTGCTTTGTATGTTTTTTTATGAAAACATTTTTGTTATTTCTTTTTGGATACCCGCCTGTGCGGGTATGACATAGAAGGTGGTGGATACCCGTATTCCTCGCAAATATCGTTTTTTACAAAAACGATTACGCTCATGCGGGTATGACGTAGAGAGAGTGTCTTTCCTTTTTCTTTTTACGTCCTTCACGACTCCCTTACGTCATTCCCGCGCAGGCGGGAATCCAAGAGCGCATTTTAAAATCTTACATATATTTAAATGATAAAGCGCATAAAACCAAAAAACCTTATTTTTCATTTGTTTTATTATTTTTGGATACCCGAGTAATCGGGTATGACGTAGAGAGAGAGTGTCTTTCCTTTTTCTTTTTACGTCCTTCCCGCTTCTCCTTTTGTCATTTCCATGTCCTCTTATGTCATTCCCGCGCAGGCGGGAATCCAAAAAACTCAAATAGACATTGACCCCATAAGATGGTTTTATGCGTTTTATTTATATTGAAATATAAAAGATTTATTGAATACGCTTTCAAGGAAACATTTCGGCAGGCCGAAAGCGCTTCGCTTGTTTTCAAGGAAACATTTTGCTTACGCAAAAGCGCTTCGCTTGTTTTGGATACCCGAGTAATCGGGTATGACGTAGAGAGGACATCGGTAAGCAGACAAAAATACCATAAATTACAGCTCCCGCAGTTTTGCTATTTCGTCCCGCAGTTTTGCCGCTTTTTCAAACTCCAGCGCTTTTGCCGCTTCATGCATCTTTTTCGTCAATTCTTTAACGATTTCGCGCCTTTGCGAAGCGGGAATTTTTTCCATTTTCTTTCTTTTTGAAGCAAGTTCGTCTATATTTTCTGCATGCAGGTTTTCGTCCAGTTTTCTCACGACGGTTTTCGGCGTGATATTATGCGCTCTATTGAACTCTTCTTGTTTTTTACGGCGCTCGTTCGTAATATCAATAGCTTTTTGCATGGAAGCGGTGATTTTATCTGCAAAAAGAATAACTTTACCGTTTTCGTTTCTTGCCGCTCTGCCCATAGTTTGTATAAGGCTTGTTTCGCTTCTTAAAAAACCCTCTTTATCGGCGTCCAAAACTCCTATCAATGAAACTTCAGGCAAGTCAAGCCCCTCTCTTAAAAGATTTATGCCCACAAGAATATCAAATTCTCCAAGCCTGAGACCTCTTATCAGATGATTTCGTTCAATAGCGTCTATATCGGAGTGCATATATTTTATCTTTAGCCCCAGATCAGCATAGTGGCGGGTCAGTTCTTCTGCCATTTTTTTTGTCAATGTCGTTACAAGGATGCGTTCGTTTTGCGATATAACCTTTTTTATCTCATCAAATAAAATCTCCACTTGATTGCTGCTTGACTTTATCTCTACAACAGGGTCAAGCAGCCCCGTTGGTCTTACAACTTGTTCGGCGATATTTTCTGCCGATAGCCCTAACTCAAGCGGCGCAGGAGTTGCGGAAACAAAAAGATATGCGGGAGCTTTATCTATAAATTCATCAAACATCAGCGGGCGGTTATCCAGTGCGCTGGGCAGTCTGAAACCATACTCTACCAAAACATCTTTGCGGCTTCTGTCTCCTGCAAACATACCGCGAAACTGCGGCAGGCTTACATGAGACTCATCTACGATAACAAGATACTTTTCTCCTATCGCTTCGTAATAATCAAACAGCGTATATGGCGTCTCTCCCGCTTTTTTACCTGTCAAATGGCGCGCATAATTTTCTATCCCTTTACATATTCCGGTCGCCGTTATCATCTCCAAATCAAACTCAACTCTCTGCTTTAACCGCTGATACTCTACAAGCTTATTCTCTTTTTTGAAAAAAGCCAATCTCGCCGCCAACTCTTCCTCTATCTCTTTTACGGCGAGTTTCAATCTCTCCTGCCCTACGATAAACTGATTTGCCGCATAGATAATTATTTTGTTCGTATTTTTTATTTTTTTATTTGTCAAAGCGTCAAAATACGCGATATTTTCCACTTCATCGCTGAAAAATTCTATTCTTACAGCCTCCTCTTCGCTGTATGCGGGATAAATATCTACCGCATCGCCCCTCACTCTAAAATCGCCCCTGTCAAAATAATTGTCGTTGCGCTTATATCCCATCTCTACAAGTTTCAAAAGCAGCGTTTTTTGGTGGATAAAGCCGCCCTTTTCTACTATTTGAACCATACTTTTATATTCATGCGGATTGCCGAGTCCGTAATTTGCCGAAACGGACGCCACGCATATAATATCATTAAAACTCAAAAGCGAAGCGGTTGCAGAGAGCCTCAATCTCTCAAGTTCTTCATTTATAGAGCTGTCTTTTTCTATAAACAGGTCTTGTCTTGGTATGTAAGCTTCAGGCTGATAATAGTCGTAGTAACTTATAAAATACTCCACATGGTTTTTCGGAAAAAATCCCTTAAATTCGCTGTACAATTGTGCGGCTAAAGTTTTATTATGCGTCATGATGAGAGTTGGCATCTGAAGCTCTTGTATGATATTTGCCATCGTATAAGTTTTGCCGCTGCCCGTAACGCCTATTAGTGTCTGATAACGGTTGCCGTCTTTTATAGAAGCGGACAGCTTATTTATAGCTTCATTTTGGTCGCCTGCTCTTTGGTAAGAAGATATCAATTCAAATCTATCCAAAAAGTCTCCTTCATTTGAGAAAAAATAAATCCCAACTAATATCTATATACTAATTAAGAGGTTTTTTGTTACAATTATAGCCTAACATTCTAAAACAAGGATTTCAATGAGCAACGACGGCAATATCTCCGCTGTTCTTAGCGACAAAATAGAGAGGTTGATAGTAAAATTTAATGCGCTTGAGACGGAAAACGGTGCTTTAAAAGAGGAGATTGAAAGCCTTAAGGCCGAACTGTTTGAAAAAGAGGAGATGGTTGCCAAACTCCAAAACGACGTCAAAGCCAAAAATTTAGAGACGGACGAACTGTTAGAAAAGATAGAATCCGTTCTTAAAATATGAAAAAAGTAACCATAACCGTATCTGCCAAAAGTTTTGATATTACATTAGACGATGAGTTTGTAGATTTTTTTGAAAAAGAGTTGGAGCGCTTTTTTAAAAATAAGAACACTCTGGAGATAAAAGATATACTTGCGGCTTTTATACAGGAGTGTCATGACAGGTTTGAAAATGAAAAAAGTGCGAAAGATATACTGCAAAAAATAGATAATAAACTGTTTTAGATTTTTTTAATAATATAAAGAGTACAATCACAATATGTCAATAAGTGTATTGACAAATTCGTTTTAAGGAGTCTCCCATGAGACGCGGTTTTACTATGATTGAGTTGATCTTCGTGATCGTTATTTTAGGTATTTTAGCGGCTGTAGCTATTCCAAGACTAACAGCTACGAGAGATGACGCACAAATCGCTAAAGGTTTGACGGAAGTTCAAATGGCTATCAGTGATTTTGGTGCTTACTATACTTCACAAGGTGAATGGGCTACTACTGTCAGCGCAATGACGAATGTTGCTAACTTTGACAATGTTGCTGCAAACCCTACAGTTGCAGGTACTGCAATTAATTATGAGACAAGTGTAGGCAGTGCCAAAGACCCTTGTGTTAAGATAACATTTAACAACGCCGGTGTTTTAACTGTTGCTGCAGGAGCAGGAACTGGTACCGTTTGTACGGAGATGCTTAAGGATAAAACTTTGAATTCCACCATACATGCAAATGGCGGTAATATCAGTTTTGGTGGCACAGGTATTAAACGCGACTAATTTACGCGACTAATATATCTATGCCAAAGGTGGAAATGTAGAATTATATTTCCACCTTTTTTATTTTAAAAAGGAGTTTGCATGAAACGCTCAGCTTTTACAATGGTAGAATTGATCTTCGTCATAGTCATTTTAGGTATTTTAGCCTCCATTGCTGTCCCTAAACTCACTGCCACAAGAAGAGATGCGCAAATAACGAGATATGCTTCGGATATATCAACAATACGAAGCGCCATATCAACGACAAGAAGTGAAAACCTTCTGCAGGGGAATCCCGCATTCCCTCCATTAGAAGGACTAGATGCAACCAAGCTGTTTGAGGGAGTGCTTACTTATCCTATTCAACCTGCTGCCGACGCTAATGGAAGAGGCTGGACAGAGGTAGAAGCGGGAAAAACCTATAATTTAGATATAGACGGTGATGATGTAACATTTACATATAGTACTGCTACAGGAATCTTTACATGTGCGATAGTAGAAGCAGGAGATCTTTGTTCTCAACTAATACAGTAAATGTTCTACTATCAGACAGCTCTTCTCGGTTCATCGCTTGAACCTTTGACATATCGCAGTTTAAAACAAGTCAAAAATGGATATGTCATAAAAGTTCCGCTGAAGACAAAAGAGAGTTTCGGCGTAGTCGTGCAAGCCGTAGAAGAGCCGTCTTTTGAATGTCAAGATATAATAGAAACAACAAAACGCTTTTTTACCGCCTCGCAGCTTGAAAGAGCAAAATTTATATCCGAATACTACAGCTCCTCTTTAGGTCTTGCTCTTGGACTTTTTGTGCCTTATGAGAGTGAAAAAACCGCTTTTGCAAAGCTTGAAATTCCTCCGCCAGCCCTTACGGCAGAACAGCGTCAAGCCTTTGAATTTGCCAAATCGCACAAAATGTCGCTGATATTCGGCGATACGGGAAGCGGCAAAAGCGAAATATATATTGCACTCATTTGCGACGCCCTTTCTCAAGGCAAAAATGCGCTCTTTCTGCTGCCTGAGATCGGACTTACTCCGCAGCTTGAAGCGCGGCTGAAAGTCTTTTTTGGCGATTTGGTGGTTCTTTGGCACTCAAAACTTACAAAAAAGAGAAAAACAGAGATTTTATCGGCGATAAACGAGGGCAGGGCAAGGGTGATTTTGGGTGCGCGCTCCGCTCTTTTTTTGCCGCTTTATGATACGGAGTTGATTATCGTGGACGAAGAACATGACGAAAGTTACAAATCAAACTCCGCACCGCGTTATAATGCGAGAGACATAAGCTTAATGACAGGCGCAAAAGAAAATATCAAAGTAGTGTTAGGAAGCGCTACTCCAAGCCTTGCGACAGCTCTTAAGATACCATATTTCAGGCTTAAAGGCACATTTTTCAAAAGCGATAAAGAGATAATTTTTGAAAATGCGCACAACGAACTTACGGATAAACTGCTGCATGAGATCAAAAAAACTTTAGCGAAAAAACAGCAGATTATCGTTTTTTTGCCGACTCGCGCACATTTTAAATATATTACATGTAAAGCCTGCGGTAAAAATATAGAGTGTCCTTACTGCTCTGTGTCCATGAGCCTGCATAAAAATATAAATGCGCTGAAATGCCACTACTGCGGCTTTACCGCCCGCATTTTCAAAATCTGCCCCGAATGCAAAAGCGAAACGATGGAAGCCACGCGGCTTGGCACGGCGGAAGTTGTGGACAGATTGCGCGAGATTTTCAGCGGATACAGGATTGAGAAATTTGACAAAGACGAGATTACGACCGATATCAAATTAAACAGGACTTTGAAAAGTTTTCAGGCGCGCGAAATTGATATATTGGTCGGTACGCAGATGCTCAGCAAAGGACATGATTATCACGGCGTGGGACTCTCAATCGTTATGGGTATTGACTCGCTTCTTGCCATGAATGACTTCAAAGCGCGCGAAAAAGCGCTCTCGCTTGCGATACAAATAGCCGGACGAAGCGGACGCAAAGAGAAAGGAGTGGTTTTTATACAGAGCAAAAACTGTGATTTTTTTGAAAAATATATAGAGGATTACGACTCTTTTTTAGAATATGAAAAACACATCAGAGACGGATTATACCCGCCTTCAAGAAAGCTCATGCGGCTTTTGATCTCTCACAAAAACGAGATGAAAGCAAAAGAGATTACCGATAAAACCGTGCATATTTTAGAGAACTGCGAAAGTGTGGAGATAGTGGGCGCAGGAGACTGCGATATATCCAAAATTGCGCTTAAATACCGCTATTTTATACTCTTAAGAAGCAAAAATATCAAACCGCTTTTACGCGCCGCAAAACTTGTGCGAGATCGGTTTATACAAATTGACATGGATCCTTTGAACTTTTCATGATTTATTAGGCATAAAACAAATTATTCTATGTTTGTTTTACTTTTCTTTTTGGATACCCGTCTTCACGGGTATGACGAAAAGAGCATATGTCATTCTTGCCTCCCCACTATGTCCTTCCCGCCTCACCCTTACGTCATTCCCGCGTAGGCGGGAATCCAAAACAACTCAAAGAGACATTGCCCTCATGAGATGGTTTTATGCGTTTTATCTATATTGAAATATAAAAGATTTATTGAATACGCTTTCAAGGAAACATTTCGGCAAGCTGAAAGCGCTTCGCTTGTTTTCACGGGTATGACATAGAGAGAGTGTCGTTCCTTTTTTTCCCTCTCCCTTACGTCATTCCCGCGACCGAACGACAAGCTTTCGCAGAAAGCGTATATCGTGAGGGATGGCGGGAATCTAAGAGCGCATTAAATTATCTTGCATATCAAACAAAGCAAAAGCGCATAAAATCAAAACCCTACGTCATTCCCGCGTAGGCGGGAATCCATCTTCTCATGACGACTATTTATCAAAAATCCATTTTTCCATGAAAGCATTTTTGTTATTCTTTTGGATACCCGATTACTCGGATATGACGTAGAGGGTACAATGGATACCCGTTTCCAAGAACCTTATATTATCTATCAATAAACTCAAAAATATTTAAAAAAATTGTACATACAAGGTATATTTTTATAAAAAATAAAGTTATATAAACCTATAATGCTAATCATAAAATTTATGCTTAAGGAGCAGAAATGAAATTAACTAAGTTAAGTTTAGCTGCGATAGTCGCAGTAGGTGCTTTAGGCTCATTCGCGAGCGCAACTCCATTGGAAGAGGCTATCAAAGGCGTTGACGTAAGCGGTTTTGCGAGATTAAGATATACGCACGATACTCTTGGCGTAGATGGTGCTGACGATGTAACAGGCGAAGCTATCAGAGTTTCAGGCGAGTTAAATATAGTAGCTCCGGTAGCTGACGGTTTAGCTTTCGGTACGACTTTGACTACAGACGGATATAACTATCCTGATGCAGGACCAAGCGCTCCGACAGGCGACCTCGGCGCTCGATCATTTAACTTTGACAAATACTACTTCTTGTACACAGGCGTTAAAGACTTAGCTGTTATCGGCGGTAAATACACTGTTCCCGCTCCATGGGCTGAGTCAGGTTTCGCAGGCTCACGCGGTAACGGTTTGGTAGCATTGTACTCAGGCGTGCCAAATTGGACATTTGCAGGCGCATTGTACCTACAGACAAATGGATTTGATAGCCTATTTGTTGATGAATATGTTCAATCATTGACTACTATTAATGTTCCAGATCTTGGTAGTAATAGCAACTTGTATGCTTTAGGCGCTATCGGTAAAGCCGGTCCTGTTGATTTGCAATTCTGGGCAGCAAAACTTGAGAATCTTATAGATACAACTGTATTTGCTCAGGCAAGTTTTGCGCAGGCAGGCTTTAATGTAAGAGCTCAAGTAAACTATTTGAAGATTTCAGATGAAATAATAGTTGATGGTATTGATAGTACTGGTACTCCTGTTGTTGTTACTGCTCCATATACAGCATTATTAGCTGATGATGCAGGTCTATTCTACGGTATTGAGGGCGGCTACAAAAATGACAAATTCTTTGTAACGGCAGGCTATACTCAGACAGACGAAGATCAGCCTATCTATGCGCTTGACGATGACAATGACGGCTTTATCAAATTCGGTCAACAACTCTACTATCTAACAACAAATGTACCTGATACAGCGACATACTTTATAAAAGGCGGCGGTACATTCGGTAAATTTGGTGTTGAAGGCGGCTATGGTATAGCTGACTTTGGCGATGATGATTTTAGCGAGATTTATCTACTCGGCTCTTATCAACTTGCGCCAAAATTTGCTGTAGAGTTATACTATTCATATCTTGATGCAGATACTGAAGACCTTAGCGAAATTCAGTTAGAGCTCAAATACACATTCTAATTGAAAGTGTTGTAAACCCTTATCTCCCTTGCTCGCAAGAGCGGGGAGATAATCCTTTTGTTTGAAAAAAAGTAACTTTTTTCATACCCTGAACCGTTTTAACGGTATCAGGGTTTTTTTATTGTCTTTATAGCAATTCACCTCCTTATTCATTTCTGTTTTCCTTTAATGCAATTCTTTTTGGATACCCGCCTCCTTTGTCATACCCGTGCAAACGGGTATCCACCACCTCTACGTCATACCCGTGAAAACAAGCGAAGCGCTTTCAGCTTGCTGAAATGTTTCCTTGTAATCGGCCATCCACCCCTTTCGTCATACCCGTCTCCTACGTCATACCCGCGTAGGCGGGTATCCAAAAAGAAATAACAAAAATGTTTTCATGAAAAAACAACAAAGCAGTGAAAGTTTTGGTTTTGTGCGCTTTTACTTTGTTTAGTATGCGAGATAATTTAATGCGCTCTTGGATTCCCGCCTACGCGGGAATGACATAGGGGAGAGGCGAGAATGACAAAGGGGGGGCGGGAATGGCGGAAAGAGGAAGCGGGGGGAATGACATAAGTGAGGGCGAGGTATGACGAAAAAAGAAAAAAAGGAGGAGGAAGGACGGAAAAAAGGGAAGGACGAATATCTTAAATTGACATTTTTGATAAATTGTATTACAATGTTTTCATTGAATACATTAGTGAGGAATTTAAAATGACGCTATCTATCAGAGTAGATAAAGAGATAGAATCAAGACTAAATAGATTGGCCGATCTTACAGACAGATCAAAAGCTTTTTATCTTCGCAGGCTGATAGAGGACAATCTTGACGATCTGGAGGATTATTATCTGGCTGAACAGGCTGACCTAAAAAAAGAGAAAACATATACATTAAAAGAAGTGAAACAAGAGCTTGAGCTGGATAGTTAGATTTAAAGCCAGCTCCAAAAAAGAGTTATCAAAGCTTGATAGATCGGCATCCATGCAGATCATCTCTTTTCTTGAAAAACTTTCCGCGCAAAGCTATCCAAGGCAAAACGGTAAAGTTCTTAAGGGCAAATTGAGAGAGTATTGGCGTTATCGCGTTGGGGATTATCGTATCATTTGCAAGATACAAGATAGCGAATTAGTCGTTTTGATTTTAAGGATAGCTCATAGAAAAGATGTTTATGAGTAGGCGATTTCTCTATTATGCGATAAACAGAGTGGATAGAAATTTGGATTTACTTACAAATATCATCATACAAGTCCCTCCATGCAGGATTGAACTTATTTATCAGTTTTAGCTTCCAAGCGCGGTTCCATTTTTTCATCTGTTTTTCCCGCAATATCGCATTAACAATATCATCAAATATCTCATAATAGACAAGATCATTTAAGTCATATTTTGAAGTAAATCCCTCAACAAGATGGTTTTTGTGTTCATGTACTCTTTTTACCAAATCCGAAGTTACGCCGATATACAGCGTCCCGTTTGGTCTGTTTGACAATATATAAACATAACCTTGCTTTGATTGCATTTTTTGCCTTTCGGCTATTTTAACATATTTTTTGGATTCTTTCATGAAGCAGAAATGACACACTTTATGTCATGCCCATGTTTTCATGTCATACCCGCCCACCCCTACGTCATTCCCTTGAAAACAAGCGAAGCGCATTTCCAAAATGTTTCCTTGAGAATGGGTATCCGCCCTTTACGTCATTCCTGTGTAGGCGGAAATCCAACCCTTTCTACGTTATATCCGTCCCCTACGTCATACCCGCGTAGGCGGGTATCCAAAGAAGAAACAACAAAAATGTTTTTACGGAAAAATGGATTTTTGATAAATAATTATCATGAGAAGATGGATTCCCGCCATCCCTCACGATATGCGCTTACTTCGTAAGCTTGTCGTTCGGTCGCGGGAATGACGAAAGGGGGGGGAAACGGGAATGGCATAAGTGAGGGCGAGGTATGACGAAAAAAGAAAAAGGAAGGACATACACTCTCTACGTCATACCCGTGCAAACGGGTATCCAAAAGAAATAACAAAAATGCTTTCATGAAAAAATGAATTTTTGATAAATAGTCGTCATGAGAAGATGGATTCCCGTTTTCACGGGAATGACGTAAGGGGGAGGGGAGCAGTGAAAGTTTTTGGTTTTATGCGCTTTTGCTTTGTTTGAAATGAAAGATAATTTGATGCGCTCTTGGATTCCCGCCATCCCTCACGATATGCGCTTACTTCGTAAGCTTGGGCGTAGGGCGCGGGAATGACATAGTGTGAGGAGGGAATGACGTTTGGATTCCCGCCTGCGCGGGAATGACATAGGGGAGAGGCGGGAATGACGAAAAAAGGAGGAGGGGAAAAAAGGAATGACACTCTCTTTTCGTCATACCCGAGCAATCGGGTATCCAAAAAAAATAACAAAAATGCTTTCATGAAAAAATGAATTTTTGATAAATAGTCGTCATGAGAAGATGGATTCCCGTTTGCACGGGAATGACAGAGGGAAACAGGAATGACATAGGGGTGCGGAATGACGAAAAAAGGAGGAGGGGAAAAAAGGAATGACACTCTCTTTACGTCATACCCGTGAAGACGGGTATCCAAAAAGAGATAACAAAAATGCTTTCATGAAAAAATGGATTTTTGATAAATAATCGTCATGAGAAGATGGATTCCCGCCTACGCGGGAATGACATAGAGGGGGAGGGAAAAAGGGAGGAAGCGGGAATGACATAAGGGAATGACGAAAGAAGAAAAGATGGATTCCCGCCTACGCGGGAATGACGTAAAATATTGGAATGACATAGAGAGAAAAAAGGATTTTTGTAAGATAAGCTGAAAGTGGAGATTTAAGCTGCAGCATTTATATAGACAAGCTATATCATGCAACTTTTCGTTAAAAATTTTGCTTTATTTTGTTCTTGATGAAAAATTTTTAAATGGATTAATTCTAATTTTATAAAATAAACGCTAATATTACCAATTAAAGTTAATTTCTCTCTACTTTTTTATAAATTAAGCCATTCTTTAAGGGGAATTGCGCAGTTTTAAAGTAATAGAGTAAATTAATAAAAGCGACGTACATAACGATAAAACGAGGGGTATATGCAAATGTCTGAGCTAAAAAGTCTTAATCTTTCTTGTAAGATTTGTTTCATAAAAAAATTACTATTTTCTGTCTTTGCCGTTATGGCTTTGAGCATGAGCGCTCATGCATGGGATTTTAGATGCGATAGGTTATATGCAGATAAGAGCGGTACTAATCTTTACGAGGTAAATGTAGAAACAGGAACATCGACTAGCACAGGACTTAATCCACCGTCTACTGACACTTATGATACTATCGCGTTAGGTCGCCCGCCTGGCAGCAGCACTCTTAGAATGTATAGTTGGGGTTATGGTTATAATGGTGATACAGCAAATGGGGTACGCTATATAGATAGTGGTGGTGCCAATTGGGGTAATATTGGTAATCCTGCTAACCGTTTTTACGCTTTTGGCGAAGACTTATCAGGCGGCGAAGTCAATCAATTAACAGGAGAGATATATATAACCGGCGATTATACCAGCTACACAGGAACATCTAGCAGCAGTCAAGGCACTTTTGCCATCGGCGTTTATAACACCACTTCCCACACTTCTACTTACAGCCGCGTTATATCGTCAGATGGTAAACAATATTTTGTTGCTTCCGATATGGCGATAGATGCTGAAGGAAACGCATATGTGTTGGTAACAGTAGATAGTAATACCAACAATAACTGGTTTTTAATGCGTATCAATATCAAAAAACAGGACGGCACTTTTTACCCTGCTCCATGGAGTGGCGACATTGTAAGCAGTATTACGGGTATGCCTAGTGGCAACAATCCTAGTAATGTATGGGGTATGGCTTTTTTGAACGGTAAGTTGTATTTTGGAGATGATGGTGGCGATATAGGATCATTGGATCCGCTTTCAGGGATTGTAGGCTCTTCTGTTATAGATATGGGATCTGGTGAGCTTATTGACCTTGCCTCTTGCCAAGTTTCTCCTATCCTTAGAGGACAGGTATTTAACGATGCAGAGGGAGACGGCGTTATATCGGGTACAGAGAATGGTATAGACGGCTTGACGGTGCAACTCTACAGCCAATCAGGCGCTTTGCTTAGCACTACAACTACCGCCAATAACGGCACTTACTCTTTTATCATCAACGATACCAATAATGTGGACTTTTATGTGCGCGTCAAAAACCCCGCCGTAAACGGCACCCATTTAGCGCAGACATGGGCTTCGGGCGGGACATTTAGCACGCCTAACTCCGGCGGCAACGTCAATACCGTATCTAACTATTGCGCAGATTTGAATACCAGCGTTGACGACACTACGGGCAGCTCTTCTAACCGCTCATGCTACGGCAAACGGGCGGATGGCATTGACAGTACCGCCAACGGCGCGGATTCAATCGCCAATTATATATCAAAAGTTCATGTAACAACCGACTTGGCAGTTTCCAGAGCCAATTTCGCCTTTACTATCGCTTCAGATAGAAGCGACGCAAACTTTAACGAAGTACTTCACAGCTCCGTTTTAAAGAAAAACAGTCAGCTTTTCGCATATCTCGGCTCAAATGTAACTATAGACCAAAACTATATAGGAAATTCGCTGGCAAACAGCGACTCGTACGACGACGGTATCTATGTGTTTGTAGATAACAGATATATACCCGTACAAGAGAGAGGTTTTGTACCAAATACAGCCTATGCGTTCAAAGCGGATATCAACGGCAGTAAAAAAAACGAAGGTAAACTCAGCGTTTTTATAGCGGCAAGCGTAAATAGTTGGAGTAATTTTGGAGCGACAGATCAAGTAGGTACGGGAGACAATATAACTTTTAGCGGGACTCTCCCCGCACAGGGCGTCGGAGGCAGTTTCTTGAGAGCAAGATACACGACCTCTTCAGGCATATCGGCTACAGCCAATGCAAGCTCCAGCGCATCTAATCCATGGGTACTGGACGGAGAGGTAGAGGATTATCGGATATTTGTTGTAGATAGACAGGTAAGAGTCGCTCTAAAAACCGTAGGAACTACGGGCAACAGCGGTAATTTTACCTTTAACATGAGCAATATACTTGCGTCCGCCACTCCTCCCTCAACCGCTTCCACTACATTTTATACCACATCAGCAAATAATGTAACGGATGAGCCTTTAGGAGTAGTTCACAGGATAAATTCAGCGGGTACGGCCGTTTCAATCACGGTAGATAAGCCTCAAACGCTTGGTATCATGAGCAATGAGACTACTTGTAAAGATTTGAGTAATGCTAACGCTAATTTGCCTTTGACATTTGCGAGATATCAAGTATCGGGCAAATGGTATGATAATATAACTATAGCGGCAAGCGATGTTAAGACAAATTCGGATATTATCTGCACCTTTTCTTACGGTACGGCTCCTACCGTTACAGTGAATGCGAATATAACGGGAAGGGCGTTTGGTAACGACCAGTTCAACTTAAGTATCACAGACATGAACACATCTTTGCTGCTTACGTCAAATACTTCATCGGGAACAGCAAGCGATTTGACCGCTTTTGCAATACTTGAAGCGGATCATACAAATAATATAACAATTAAAATGGCTTCGGGAAGTACGGCGCCGCTAAGCAGATACAAATTTGAGGCAACATGCGCCATAGGTGGTATAACGACACTACCATATGACATAGTAGGTAACGGTACTTTTAGTATTTCGCCTACATTTGGAAGCGATGTAGTATGCCGTGTAGATATTTCTACTTCAAGCATACATGTCGGCAATTCGCAGATAACCGTCATACCGAGCAATAATACGGTGGGCGGAACTTCTTCGGTATTAGTAACGCTGAAAGATAGCAATAACACGACCATAGCATCAGGCGGAGACGATGTAAAGTTATTTATATCTGCAATCACTGGGGCAGTTCCTCATCTTTCAAACGGCACGCATGCCATATCTACGGCAGGAAGTAATATAACAGCCATAGATAACGGAGACGGTACATACAGCGCAAATATCAGTTCAAATATTTCAGGTAATGTATTTTTGACATTTTCGGTGAACGGAGCTTCCAGCGCACCAAACGGCGCAACGGCTTATTTTCATCATGATGTACCGGATCTTAACAGTTCAAATATAACGATACCGTATCCAAATATCGGCGTTTCAGAAAACGCTACGGCGGTAATATGGATAGGGGATAGATTTAATAATCCCGTACTGAACGCTACAGTCACATTAGTATATTTGGGTGGAACAGCTGGAGGCGTTCCTGCTTTTCATAACACCAATGTAGTAAATCACAATAACGGCTTTTATGATATAAATCTTACAAGCGTACTGCAAGGCACCGTGATAGTAAGCTTTCAAGCGAATGGCGTAAGTGCCAATGAAACGAAAAACGCTACGGCTATCTTTAGTGCGACAGGTGGTAATACAAGCGGCAATTATACCACCATAAGAGTAGAGCCTAATGTAACAAATGCGGGCAATACCTCGCTGGTAACGGTTTATTTTGCGGATAATGACAATAACTCTATAGATGGAAAACAGATGGAGATATATGTAAATTCTGCAAACAGTATAAACGCTACTATCTATCCTGTAATAGCGAATGGACTTGGTAACGGCATATATACCGCCAATATCACTTCCAATATAACGGGCGATTATAACGTAACCTTTCATATAGGTTCGGATTACAGTAATAAATCGGCAAATGCAAAATTTAATCCAAATGATCCTGATCTTGGCAATCAATCACACTCTTTTATAGACGCTACGAATGCAACGCAAGTCGGCACTAACTCTATTATAAAAGTCTATCTTGCCGACCAACTCAACAACACGATAACAAATGCAACCGTGGGCGTAAGAGTGCTGGTAAACGACACCGGCAATTTTGTACCGCCGGGTTCAAATAATTCTATAACTTATACGGCAGATAGCAGCGATCAAAGAGGCGGATACTATACCGTTTCATACAGTACGACTGTCGCAGGAAACGTAACATTTGGCTTTAGCGCAAACAACGTAATCGCTCCTGCGAACAATAACGATACGACAACCTTTACAGTTGGGAATGTGAATCTTACAAACTCAATATTCAGCGTATCTCCTCATGAAGTATATGCGGGAGAGAACGTTACTATTACGCTGCATTTGCTTGATAGCGACGGTAATGGAGTAGATGGAGAGACAGTAACATTCAGCGTCGCTAACGCTACTTTGGAAAACGGCACTGTATTGGGAGTTAACAACGATGTCATTTTCTCCTCTGTAGTTGATCTTAATAACGGAACATATACGGCAACCGCTTCAACAAACAGTTCAAAGAATGTTACATTTGCTTTCTATGTGGCAAATGTGGGCGGCAGCACTTCCGTTACTCCTCATAAAACAGATTGGGCTAAATTTAAATCCGGAAACGTCAGTATCGGTCATCCTAATACGACTATCACGGCGACTTCAACAGTAGAGGTAAACAGTAATTCTACTATAACCGTAACGCTGAAAGACGATAAAAATAACCCCGTCAATAATGAAACGGTCAAGATAATAATATTGAGCGGCAACAGCGGCAATAACGGCACATTTAATCCATCAACGGCTACAATAGGTCAAGACGGCACAGGCAACGGAAGATATACGCTTTATTTCACTACTCCCGTTTCCGAGACGGTAACATTTGGATTTGAAGTAGGAAGCAACAGCAACCACAGCAAAAACGCTTCTACTATATTTACAAGCGGTTCGGCAAATAACACTACCTCATCGCTTAGTTTCAATCCGCCTCAGGATTCTGTCTCCGTTGAAAGTAATTTTACGGCAACGGCGCTTATAAAAGACAACAATGGTAATGCGGTAGGCAATAAGGTCGTCAATTTTGCAGTCAGCGGCGGAGCGCTTAATACATATAGCTGCACAACAGCCGCAGACGGTACATGCTTTGTCGTATGGACAAGCACGATAGCGGGCAGTTATACGATGAATGCTACCATTGACGGCAAACATATCAGCGGCAGCCCTGCTATAAAAGGCTTTACCGCAGGACTTGCCAATGAAACCACTTCAACATTCCTTTTGGAAGCCGGTCCTAAGAGTGTAGGTCAATTATTTAACATGAACGCTACATTAAGAGACAAATACAACAACACGATAACCAATCAATATGTATTTTACAGTTTGGAACCTGCGATAGATGGCGCCGGCTTCGGTTTGGTCGGAACAGAAACGGACAGCATGAACAGCACCACAGGCGCGGCCGCTATAAGTACCAATACGCTTTGGAGTAATTTGGTAGGCACGTATAAGATTACGGTTAGATTTGGCAGCGAAACCGGACCTGAAATAACAGGCTCCAATCAAACGGCGACATTTATTCCCGCAACGGTAAGTGCGTTAAGTTCCAATCTCACGGTAACGGGTGCGGGACCTGTGGATTCTGAGGGCGGTTACTATACTGTAAGAACATACGCAAAAGACAGCGTTGGTCCGAACTTTGTTCCGGGTACTAACATTAATATTACAGTAACTAACGGTACGCTTACGACAAATGTAAACAGTCCGGGAACAATCCAGAGTATAATTTGTACTACAAACGTTCAAGGATACTGCGAATATTACTGGGTAAGTCCGAGCGAGAAAGGAAACTTTACAATAACGGCAGCTCTTACGAATGGGACAGCCATATCAAATTCGCCTCAAATAAGAGAATTTAAATCAGGAAGCGCTAACGCCTCTTTTTCCGATTTATATATAGTAGAAGCCGGCCCTAAAACAGCAAACGGTACGGATAGATATACTGCCGTGATAACTCTTAGAGATAGCAGCAATATTCCTACCTCAGGCTCTGTTTTGGTCAGCGTAAGCGGCGGATTGTTAGACGGAAGCTATACGATAAACTCTTACAGCGTTGATCCTTTAAGCGGAAATATAACGATATACTGGTCAAGCACAAATGCCAATAACTTTACAATAAACGCTACGGTAGGCAATGTACTTATACAAAACGGCACTCAAATAAGAGAGTTTATCCCCGGACCTGTAAGTTTAGGAGATTCAAGCTTTGTCATAACGCCTCTTTCAAGCGTTACAGCCGATAATATTTCTGCATATACGTTGAGCGTAAATATAAAAGACGCTTACCAGAACAATAAACCCGGATCGTTAATCACATTTGATGTGCAGGAGGGTTATCTAAACAATAGCACAGTTTCATACAAAAACAGCACATGCACAACGCTCGCAAACGGCAACTGCTCTATTACTTGGTTTAGCGATAAAGTCGGAAACTTTTCCGTAACTGCCAAAGTTGAGGGCATGATAATAAGCGGATTGCAATACAGAGATTTCGTACAGGGCATCGTCAGTTTTGCAACTTCAAATCTCACGGTGCTGCCTACTACAAGCAGAACGGCAGATAACTCCAGCTATTTTACAGCTACGGCATATATCAAAGACGCTCTAAATCATGATATAACGGGAGAACTTGTTACATTCACAGTAAACGGCGGATGGCTTGACAACACTACAAACAGAAGTACAACGCTTACATGCGTCTCTTTGGACGGAAGTTGCTCTGTTCGGTGGAGAAGCGATACGCCGGGCAGTCCTACGATTTGGGCAAATGTCTCTGCAGGGCAGGTGGGTAGTACGCAAAGACAATTTATAGCCTCAAACGCTGCCGCCTTTAATTCTACGCTTACGGTTGATCCTGCGGGACCTGTTTTAGTAGGTACGGGACTTTATACGGCTACCGTAACGGCAGTAAGTAGCACGGGGACATTGTCGCCGGGCGCTATAATACAGTTTAGCGTAGAAGGCGGAACGCTCAGCAGCGATAGCTGCGAAGCAAACGCATCAGGACAATGCTCTATTACATGGACAAGCAACCAGTCAGGTAATTTCTCCATCAACGCTACTATCGCAGATACAAATCTCGGAGGAAACGGAGATCCTGTTTTAGCTTCACCGCAGAGGAGAGTATTTACGGCAGGAACTGCGCAAAACGCTAATTCAACGCTTGTCATAACTCCTCCAACCGATACGGTTATAGCAAACAGCGGCAACTATTATACGCTCAATATAACCGCGCGTGATATATATAACAACGCCGTTCCTAACCAATTCATGAATATCTATATAGGGTACGGAGAGTTAAATAATAATACAGGATTTACCGCAGGCAACTCTACTTGCCAAACAGACAGTTTAGGAAATTGTCTCGTTCTATGGAGAAGCGATAAGACGGGCGAATTTTTAGTCAATGTTACTATAGCGGGAGAAACGACTCCTATATACTCTTCCAATGAAGATAAGGCAAGAAGATTTACATATGACAGCTTAAGCAGCAGCTCATATTTTAGAGTTGACAGCTATAACGCTTCACAGCCTAATAATATCTCTGTGTGCGAAGAGAGCGAAAGCACTATAGCCTCATGCTTAATTTACTATGCTCTCAACGCATATGTAGAAGATAACAGCGGAAATAAAATGGAGGGCGCAAATGTTACATTCAGGATATACAGAGGCGGCGTGGAAGTGCGCGATGCATATCTTGACGATAAGATCATAGACGGTTTCCATGGAACTATCGCAGGAGGACACTCATGCGTAACAAATGCGACAGGTCAATGCTCCGCAAATATTACCCTCAAGGCTAATATCGCAGGCGAATACCAGATATACGCAAGCGTGGGCAGTACATATCTTGATGGATATGGCACTCCTTCCGTAAAAGATATTAAAAAAACATTCGTTGCGGGAAGTGCGTCAAGTCAGACATCGCGCATACATTTTAATCCTGTTGCCGATAACTCTATAGAAGCAAATAATGTCTCTTACTATACCACTACGGTGGAAGTGCTGGATATTCACAGCAATCCGATAAATAACGCATTGGTCGCTTTAGCCGTACCTGTAACAAGCTGGCTCGATAACACTACCGCCGTTAATTCTACTATTGTTTGCACTACGGCAAGCAACGGTAACTGCTCGGTATTGTGGAGAAGCACACTTGCCGATAATCCTCAAAATATCACGGCTAATGTAGAGAGTATAACGCTCAACGGAACAAGAACATTCATTACAGGCGGGGTTAACCTTAATATGTCAAATATTACGGTAAGCGCCCATAATGTAACTACGGACGATACGGTAACGGTAACGGTAACAGTCAATGACGCTCAAGGCAATCCTATCAAAAATACCAATCATGATGTAGTTATCTACACAAGCCTCAGCAACTCCTCATTTGACGGAGGAACAGCAGGTCATACGGGAACTTTGACAAATGTAAACGGCACATACAGCGCCGTCTTGCGTTCAACTAAGATAGGCAATACTACGCTGACATTTACCATAAACGGAGGATCGCCAAGCAGCAATACCGAATGGGTCTATTTTAATTCGGGAGAGGTTGATGTAAACGAATCCAATAATAATACCAATATCCAAGCCGTAAGCCCTGTAGATGTGGGAAGCAACTCGCTGGTAACAGTATATCTTGGAGATAAAGGCGGCAATCCTATCGACAATTTAAGCGTTACCATTTATATTCTTGCAAATAATACAAACAGTACAGCAGAACTTAACGGATTGGAGAATGTTACGATAAACGGCGGAACAGGCGGAAATTATACTGCTAATCTAACGGCGTTTAATCAGGGCAGCGTAGCGGTAAGCTTTATCATTAACGGGCTAAATATAAACGGCAACGATCATGGAAAAAATGCTACGGTTATATTCCAAACGGGCACTGTTAACGCTACCAATTCGGGTATTTATGTAACTCATGAGATAGATAATACCACAAACGCTTCTGCTGACGGAATTGATTATTACACTGTAACGGTTATCGCAAGAGATGCGTTTAACTCTACTGCGGCAGAGAATGTTAGTATCTACTTTGAGATAGATAAAGGCAATCTGTCTAATGTTAATACCAGCTCGGGCAATATCCAGACGCTTACATGCTTAACGGGATTGGACGGCTCATGCACGGTATATTGGATGAGCGAAGAGTGGGGCAAAGCCAATGTTACGGCATATATAAACGGCTCAATCGTCAGCGGTTTCCCTATAGAAAGGGAGTTTAGAAGAATATTATTTGACGATAATCTTACTATTACAGACTTTACTGCAGCGACCAGCATGGCGCATGTAGGAGATCTAATAAGATATACGGTTAATATTCAAAACAATATGGACCAGCCGGCGATATTTGACTTGAAAAATACTATACCTAAAGGATTCTCGTTTGTAGAAGGATCCGTCAGCTCTACCACCGCTAACGGTACGGTTAATTCAACCTTTATAAGCGCTCATGAGTTTAACGCTAATAATCTTACGGTAACAAATAACGGAGAGATAAAGGTAGTATTTATCTTAAGAGTAGGAGCAGGGGTCAAACAAGGAAAACATAAATCATATGTTGAAGCCTTTAAAGCGTCAATCTCAATCTCTAACAAAGCTTCGGCTGAAGTAGAAATCACCGGAGATCCTATGATAGATGAGAGCTTGATATTCGGAACCGTCTATATAGACAGCAATGCCAATGGCATGCAAGATGAAGGCGAAATAGGAATACCGGGCGTTAGAATCGCAACTGCGGAGGGTTATATCATAACAACAGATCAATTCGGAAGGTATCACTTGTTGAATATACTCGGAGGAGAGTGGGGCGTAGGCAGAAACTTTATCATGAAAGTTGATGCAAGCTCATTGCCTACAGGCTCAACATTTACGACAGCCAATCCTCTGCTTAGAAGATTGACTCCGGGTATTCCCGTAAGATTTGACTTCGGGGTAAAACTGCCCGATAATATAAAGAATTTGGAGGCACTTATGCGCTCGGTGACAACAACCGAAGGAGGTGCGCAATGAGAAGAAATATCAAAATCAGCGCCTTAGCGGCAGCTTTATTAATCGGCTCTATGCCATTGAACGCCTCTAACGAGGTTACGGTTGATAACGATATAATTATACTGGATGAACAAAATCCGGCTTTTAATTCGGTTATTATACAGTCAGAACCTGCTTTGGTTGTTCCGCCTTCATTGGAAGAAGAGCAGGAAAATGCGATAGAAGAGAACAACGCTTCGGTTACGGACGATCCGCTTATAACGGATGTTAAAGCCCCGTTGATATATCCGAGCGCTTACTCTATTCAACTTCCGGACAATGGTTTGATATGGGTATCGGAAGATCCGAATATAGGCGGAACCTCCTTAAATGCCGCCGCTTTATCGTTTGTGTCGATAGAAAACGGACAGCTGACTGAAAGTTTAGATTTTTATATCAGAACAAATTATGCAGCTTTCATAGACAGACTTGAACTTTCCATATATAGAAGCATAGATAAAGATCTTATAGAGCCTTTGGCTGTACTCAATATAGCCCCGACATCTTTTACGAGAGTAAAATGGGACGGTAAGCTTCCCGACAAATACAGTTATAAAGCGGGAGACGAATTGGTATATGTGCTGAAAGCTTACGACAAAGATGGAATATTTGATGAGACGTCTGCTAAAACGATCTCTCTTCTTAAGCCCGAAGATGCAAAAAACGGCAAAGATGAGATAAGAGAGCATATCTCAAAAGAGCAGGGCGTGTTGATCAGCAGTAATGAAGCCGCTATCGCACAGTATTTGTTAAATGAAGCTTTCGGTCAAAACAGTATTGATAAACAAAATATCATCACATACGGTTCAAAAGTCATCGTACGAGGCGTTAATATTCCCAAAGAGAGCGCTCTTTTAATTAATTCGGAGCAGTATCCTATTGACTTTGAGAGAAGATTTACCGCAGAGTATATAGTGCCTGTAGGAACGCACACTTATGATATAGCTCTTATCGGAAAAGAGAATATACAGGGACGCTTAAGCGTAGATGTATCTCCTTATTATATGTTTGGCGTAGCTATAGCGGACATAACTGTAAAAAAATCAGATGTAAGCGACAGCGCTTTGAGAGCTGATGATGATGAAGACGTATTTGAAGAGGGCAGACTGGCTTTCTATGCAAAAGGCAAATTGTACGGCAAATATCATATTACAGCTCAAGCCGATACTACTCAAAGAGATATAGATAGGTTATTTTCAGGCTTCACTCAAGCAGACGCTACAGAGTTGTTTGAATCATTAGATCCGGATATGTATTATCCAACCTATGGCGATGATTCTACAGTGTTTAAAGATATAAATACACGAGGCAGATTTTACGCAAAAGTCGGCTGGGATAAGAGCGAAGCGCTATGGGGTAATTATGATACGGGATTTAGCGGCACAGAGTACGCTTCGTATTCAAGAACTCTTTACGGAGCAAAGCTTGACTATAACTCTATAGACATAAATCCTTATGGAGAGTCTAAACGAAGTGTGAAACTGTTTGGTTCGGAAGCCATGAGCGCTTTAGGACACAATGAATTTTTAGGAACAGGCGGCAGCTTATACTATCTACAACACATGGATATACTCCCCGGCTCTGAAAAGATACTCTTGCAGGTAACCGATACCATAACGGGCAATACGATAGCAAGGATAGATTTAAAAAACGGTATAGATTATGAAGTGGATAATATTCAAGGAAGGGTAATTTTATCCCGTCCTTTATCTCAGATTATCTATCAACATGTCAATACTATAACCATCTCATCTCCTTTAAGCGGCTATGAGCAGAGGTTGATCGTTGATTATGAATATGCGCCAAGAAATTTAGAAGACGATATTTTGACGGGAGGCGTCAGAGTTAAGCAGTGGATAAATGATTATATAGCAGTAGGCGGTACTTATGTCAGAGAACAGAAAGGAAGCTCCAGCGATGATTATCAGATAGCCGGAGGAGATGTAACGCTGCAATTCGGCAAAGGAACATATATCAGAGGCGAGATTACCAGAACAGAGTCAAATGCAGGCTCTATATTCTACTCTGACAACGGAGGTTTGCATTTCACCGATATAGGAAGTGCGTCCAATGCTACAAGCGGTAATGCCATAGCCGTTGATGCAAAGATAAACTTTAAAGAGCTTGGCGTTGTAAATAATGAATTGACATTGGGCGGATGGTACAGAGATGCGCAAAAAGAGTTTTCTCAAACAGCTTCAAGTCTTACACTTGGCGGTATAACAGAATACGGTGCTGAAACTATAGCCGAAATCACTAACGATATAAGCGTTTATGCCAAAGCAAGCAGGAGCGAAAGAGAGAGTGATGACAGCGCATATTCGGAAGTGGCTTTAAAAACCGCATACAAAGCGAATGAGAAATTAACCTTAAGCGTAGAGGCAGACTACAGAGAGATAGAGAATAATGCCACTTCAAAGATACATGGAGCAGTAGGAGCGGTAAGAGCGGACTATGATATAACTTCAAATCTTGAAGCGTACTTTACAGGTCAATTTATGATAAATAACAATCAAGGCGCTTATGAGAATAATGACGCAATTGTCGTAGGCACAAGATACATTCTTAACGGCTCCACTTTAGAGGGACGATACACAACAGGACACAGAGGAGAAGCTCTCAATCTTGACGTCTCTCATGAACTCAATAAAGACCACACTATCTATGCAGGATATACATACAGCGGCGAGGGATATTCAAACGACAATATATTCAGCTCTAAAGCCGATACGGGCTTTACTGTAGGACAAAAGTGGAATCTTACAAATAAGATAAATCTCTATAATGAATCTCAGCTAATCAGAAACGGCAACTCCAAAGGAAACTCTAACTCTTTAGGTATGGATTTTTATCCCGGAGAGGGCTGGAATATGGGATTTTTATACCAAAAAGGAGATCTTAATTCAATCAGTACTCAAGAAGAGACTACAAGAGATGCGTTCTCCTTTAGTATAGGTCAAACTTCAAGCGTCATGAACTGGTTAAGTAAATTAGAGTACAGACAAGACAGAGGATCAGAAGAGAGAGAGCAGTTTTTGACTACAAACAGAATCTCATACAAACTCAATGAGTCTTTAAGGCTTGCGGGAAGATTTAACTACTCTGAAACAAAAGACAACAATAACGCTCAAGACGGAGCGGAGTTTACAGAGGCAAATATAGGTTTTGCATACAGACCGTTTGACTCTTCTTCATTTGCGCTGTTCGGAAGATATACCTATCTTTACGATATTGCTCCTTCAGGACAGATAACTTATGACGGATATAACAGCGAATATGATCAAAAAAGTCAAATCATCTCATTTGAAGGTGTTTATAAATATGACGCCAAATGGGAATTTGCTCTAAAATATGCTCAACGATTCGGAGAGATAAAGTATGAAGGGTTAGGAGATTGGTTTGACTCCAGAACCACTTTTTATGCAGGACAAGTCAGATACGACCTTCTTTATGATTGGCATACCCTTGTTGAGTACAGAGTGCTTGACATAAAAGACGGAGGTACCAAAGAGGGATACATGATAGGTATAGACAAAGATATCACTAAAAACTTCAGACTTGGTATCGGGTATAACTTTACAGACTTCAGCGATGATTTGAGGATATTGGACTACAAATCAAGAGGCTGGTTCTTAAACGCCGTAGGAACATATTAACAGGATAACCGACCGCTTTGCTTCATGGAAGCGGTTGGTTACATATAGTTTTTTCTTACCCACATATAATATATCCCCGCTATTATAAATAAAACGCCCAAAAGAGCGGTTATAATACTTAAACTAAATCCCGCATCGTATAAAAATCCGCTTAAAAATGAGATAAATGAAGTAAGTCCCATCAAAAACATATCGTTAAAAGCTATCATTCTGCCATGATAACCTTTTGAGACAGAGTTTTGCAGCATCGTATAAGTATAAGACCAGATAGTAGAGGAGAACAGACCTGCTAAAAATATACCGATAAATGCGAGATAAAAGTTGAATTGCAGCGCTGCCCAAACGATAATGCCAACCCCTTGCGCAAAAAAGAACAGATGAAAACTTTTGCGGGTTACAAAGCGGCTGAAAATCGCCGAACCAATCGTTAAAGCTACGGCGCGAAACGAATTTATGAAGCCTATAACTAAAGGCGCACCCAGCACCGCATAATAGACTTTATCTGCCAAAAGTGCAACGATAACATCATACGAAGCTATGCCAACGCATGCATGCAGTATGATAATATGAAGAATTTTAGGACTCTTTTTAAGGTATAAAAAACCGTCTTTAAGCATAAAAAACAACCGCTCGCTTTTTTGTGCGACAAGAGATGGGATTTTGATATTTGCAAGAAGTCCCAGCCCTATCAAAAACAGCGCAGCATCCGCAATAAAAGCGCTTTTTACGCCGTACATATAAACAAAAAAACCTGCCAGTCCCATGCCCGCCGTGTAAGATATAGACCAGATAATAGAGTGAATCTCATTTGCAAGTTTTAAATCATTATCTTTTAAAAAACATGGCAGCAGACTCATTTCTGTTTGAAAATATGCGCTTCCCGCTCCCATTCTTAAAAATATTACCGCAAAAAGCAGCCAAACCATATCAAGCGAATCTATAAGCAGCAACAGCAAAACCGTTGTTATTTCTATGACAAAAAGCGTTATCATGAGCGGTTTTGTAGGCAGTTTGTCTATCAAAACGCCGCTTAACGGCGCCAAAATCATTGTCGGCAAAAATGTTAAAACGGCGGTTGTAGAGATAATCCATGCGGGAGAGCTTAACTCTATCAACAGACTGTATATGGCGACATTTGAGAACCATGCGCCGAAAGAACAGATGAGTTGTATGCATGAGAGCCTGCGCAACAGAGTATTTGAGCGAAGAAGATTGATATATTTGCCCAACTCTATCTGTCCGCAATATTGAAGTATTTATTGAAAAGTTTTGCCAAATTCTCTGCCATTAAGCCGTATCCTGCGGCATTTGGGTGAATCTGGTCGTATTTAAGAGCGGGGGATTTGATGATTTCCGACAAAACGGCATCTTCATAAATAAGATTATACTCATCGGCAAGTTCGTCATAAATATCGTTTGTATCTATCAAAAAGCCATTAAAACTCGGCACACCGACAAGTATTACAACTGCATTTTTGTTTCGGATAAGATTTATCATGTACGCCAAATTTTGTTTTGTTTTTTGCAGATCGTATTTTCTTATTATATCGTTGCCGCCATGACAGAGGATAACAATATCGGGCTTTATCTCGTCAAGCAAAGAGGGCAGTCTTGCCGCTCCTTTTTGAGTAACTTCGCCGCTTATGCCCGCATTTATGACTTGCATATTTAAAATTTTACCCAGCCGCACAGGATAACTTTCGTCCTCTTTTGCGCCGTAACCTTCCGTCAAACTATCGCCGAAAGCCAGTATCACGGCATTTTGAGGAATCTCTATTTTTGCGTCTGTTTTAGTGATTATAACTAACGCAATAACAATAGCGCCCGCCAATAAAATCCACTTTTTCACCTTATCAGCCCGTAAATCCACTGCATAAAAAATTCAATCAAAAGTACAACCGCTATAAAAACGGCAGCGCCCGCCGCATAACGCAAATAACGCACAAATTCTCCTTGATCTTTTGAAAAAATATTATACCGTTTTAACAATGAATAGAGTATAATCATACCTTTATAAACGGGCAATTGATATGAGAAGAATAGAAAAAGATGAAGCATTAGAACTGTTAAAACTTCCTTTAAATGAGATAGGACGGCTTGCGTATGAAAAAAAGCGCGAACTGCATTCAGATAAAATTACCACTTTTGTTGTGGACAGAAATATTAATTATACAAATATCTGCTGGGTAAATTGTAAATTTTGCGCATTTTACCGACATAAAAAAGATGAAGACGCTTATATTTTAAGTTTTGAAGAGATAGGCAAAAAGATTGAAGAGTTGATAGCTATAGGCGGTACGCAAGTGCTTTTTCAAGGCGGCGTACACCCAACATTAAAGATAGAGTGGTATGAAGATTTGGTAGAGTGGATAACAAAAAACTATCCGACTATTGCCATACACGGTTTTTCCGCCATAGAGATTGACTATATAGCCAAAATCTCTAAAATAAGCATAAGCGAAGTGTTAAAGCGTCTTCAAGCAAAAGGTTTGTACTCTATTCCGGGTGCGGGCGCTGAAGTTTTAAGCGATAAAGTCAGAGATATTATCGCTCCGAAAAAACTTGATGTTGCAAGATGGATAGAGGTACATGAGGCGGCTCATAATATAGGCATGAAATCTACCGCAACAATGATGTTCGGCACTGTTGAAAAAGATGAGGATATTATAGAACATTGGGAACATATAAGAGATTTGCAGGATAGAACCGGCGGTTTCAGAGCTTTTATCATGTGGAGTTTTCAGAGTCTTAATACTGCTCTCAAAGCCGAAATTCCCGAAATCAGAAAACAATCCGCTAACAGGTATTTGAAACTTTTAGCACTCTCAAGACTGTTTTTGGATAATTTCAAAAATATCCAAAGCTCATGGGTAACTCAGGGAAGCCATATAGGACAGTTGGCGCTTCTGTTTGGAGCGAATGATTTGGGAAGTACGATGATGGAAGAGAATGTTGTGGCGGCTGCAGGTATGTCAAATCGCATGAATCAGGACGAAATGATACGGCTTATACATGATGTCGGAGAGATACCTGCCAAAAGAGATACGGCATATAATATTTTGGAAGTTTACAGATGAAAACAGGATTTTTTTTGATTTTTTTATTAATGCAAGGAGTTTTAATGGGCAAAAGCGTAATAAATGTTGAAGTAAAAGGCGTTTTAGTGCCTGTGATATTTGAAGAGGATAAAAGTCTGCCGATAGTATCCATGCAGCTTGTATTTTTATCCGCAGGAAGCATAGAAGATAACGATATAGATGGACTTGCGCGCTTTAGCGCATCTATGCTGAATGAAGGTACGGGCAAAAAGAATGCTGCCGAATTTGCAAAAGAGTTAGACAATAGAGCAATAGGTTTTAGTGTGAGCGCAGGCAGAGAAACGCTTGTATTTGAACTCTCTTCATTAAAAGAAGAGTTTGGTTTTGGTGCAAATATGACAAAAGCCGTACTTGAAAAACCAAACCTTTCAAAAGAGGCGTACAAAAAAGTCAATACACAGACTCTCGGCGAGATTTTGAGCAAAGAGAGTGATTTTGATTATATAGCGTCATTAAAATTAAGAAGTTTAATGTATCCGAATATGCCGCTTGGAACGGCAAATCTCGGCACAAAAGAGAGCATAAAAAAGATAAATCAGAAAAATATTGAAAAGTTTATCAAAAACCATCTTGACTTATCAAATCTCATTGTAGTTATAGGCGGCGATATAAAAGAGAGCGAAGTAAATACAATATTAAAAGATACGCTTTCGCCTCTGCTAAAAGGCACAAAAAGAGAGCTTGGTTTTTACGAAGTTTCTACGCTTCAAACACATGAAGCGCAGACAAAAAAAAGCGAACAGGCTTATATCTATTTTGGAGCGCCGTTTTACATGAAGCTTGGCGATAAAGATGCCTATAAAGCAAAAGTTGCCTCGTTTATTTTAGGCGAGAGCGGCTTTGGAAGCCGTCTCATGGAAGAGATAAGAGTCAAAAAAGGGCTTGCTTATTCGGCATATTCCAGATTGAGCGCCGATAAAACTTCAAGCAGTTTCACAGGATATCTACAGACAAAGATAGAAACGCAAAACGAAGCGCTGGAGCTTGTAAAAAAAATTATACAAGAGTTTACTGATAACGGCGTTACAAAAGAGGAGCTGGAACAGGCGAAAAAATTTCTGCTTGGAAGCGAACCTTTAAGAGTTGAGACGCTTTCGCAAAGATTGTCCCGTTCGTTTTACGAGTACTATTCGGGGCTTGGACTCGGCTACTCCAAAGAGCAGCTGAAATTGATAGAGAATTTGAATATAGAAGAGTTGAACGAGTTTATCAAGAATCATCAAGAGATAAACAGACTCGTAATCTCAATCGTTACCAATGACGCTGCCGCCCAAAGATAAAAACTATTTTGAAAAAATAGGCGTAAGTTCATGTATAGAGCTTGCGCTTTTAGTTCCAACCAAATATGATGATTTGACGATTTCGCACTTTCCGAAGTTTGATGAGTTAAATGTCGTAGAAATTACCATAATAAAACTCCAAAGAACGCCCAAATTTTTGAGAGCGGCAGCTTTTGCATGGAACGAAGAGGCGGAGTTAATCATATTTAATCCCAAAAATTTTCATTATCTTGCTTTTAAGGCGGGAAATAGATTTTTTGTACGGACTTTGGTTCAAAAAAATTTTGGTAAATTGCAGTTGATACAGCCGAAAATCATATCCGAAATAGGCAGGATTTTACCTGTATATAAAACCGAACTTGCCTCAAAAACAGTGCGCCGCTTGATAAATGAGTATCTAAAAGAGACGAGTTTAATAGAAGAGGGGCTTCCTGCGCCGCTTGCCAAAAATCTTATAACTCTGCACAATCCCATATCAGGACAGAGTTATGAGAAAAGTCTAAAAGATGCGCTGTATGCTCTGAAATTTGCCGAAATATATCTTTTTTTAAAGGCTCTTGGCAAAAAAAAGCAGTATTTTAAGGCAACCGATATATTGCAGGGAGATGAAAAAGAGTTTATTAAAAGTCTGCCCTTTACGCTTACAAATGACCAGATAAAAGCGATAGCGGATATAAAAAGCGACCTTTCAAAGCCTGTCGCCGCCAGACGCGTCATCATAGGCGATGTGGGCAGCGGCAAAACGGTTGTGATATTTGCTGCGGTGATGATGGCATATCCAAAAAAATCTATTCTTATGGCGCCTACGACAATTTTGTCTGCACAGATATATAATGAGGCGAAAAGGCTTTTGCCGTCTTTTGTAAATATCGCTTTAGCTGAAAGCGGTAAGATAAATGAAGAGTTGAACAAAGCCGATTTTATTATTGGTACGCATGTACTTTTGTATAGAGAACTTCCGCAATGCAGCCTTGTCATGATAGACGAACAGCACCGTTTTGGTACGGCACAGAGAGATGCCATACATAAAATAGTAAGCGAAGGCACATCTCATCCGCATTTTTTGCAATTCAGCGCTACGCCGATTCCGCGCACAATGACTCTTATACACTCCTCTTTGGTTAATTATTCGTTTATTAAAGAGATGCCGTTTAAAAAAGAGATAGACACGCTTATTATTGATAAAAAAGGTTTCGGGCGTATGCTTTTTCATATTGAAAACGAGATAAACGAAGGCAGGCAAGCAGCCGTTATATATCCGCTTGTGGAAGAGAGCGAAGCGCTTGTTTATCAGTCTATAGACGAGGGAAGAGCATTTTGGGAAAGTCGCTATAAAGGCGTTTTTGTTACGCATGGAAAGGATAAGAACAAAGAACAGATATTAGAAGAGTTTGCAAAAAACGGCTCTATTTTACTTGCGACTACAGTTGTTGAAGTTGGTATCTCGCTGCCGAAATTATCTACTATTGTTATAGTGGGCGCAGAACGACTTGGGCTTTCTACGCTGCATCAGCTGCGCGGCAGAGTCAGCCGTACGGGATTGAAAGGATGCTGTTATCTTTATACGAACTGTCCGGACAACGAACGGCTAAAAGAGTTTTCTAAAACCGTAAGCGGATTTGATATAGCCGAACTTGATTTGAAATACCGCCAAAGCGGCGATGTATTGGGCGGCGTACTGCAGCATGGCGTGCAATTTAAGTGGTTTTCACTCGGGCTTGACGCAGATATTTTGCAAAAAGCGCAGTATCATATAGCGGCTTTTTCTCACAAATAAGTATTTAACAATAAAGCGTCCAAAATCGGACACAAACATTATCGGTCGTTTTTACCGTAGTTTGCAGAACAAATAAAAACAGACTTTTACATGTCATCGCCTCTTTACGTCATTCCCGCGACCCCTTCCATCCTTCCAGTATTTTCGGTCATTCCCTCTCCCCCTTATGTTATTTCTCACTTTCCCTTTTACGTCATTCCCGCCTCCTCTTATGTCATTCCCGCGTAGGCGGGAATCCAAGAGCGCATTTTAAAAATCTTGTATGTATTCAAAAAAAGGTAAAGCGCATAAAATCAAAAAACCTTTCATTGCTTTGTTGTTTTTTTTTGGATACCCGCATTCCTCGCAAATATCGTTTTTTACAAAAACGATTACGCTCGCGCGGGTATGACGGAGAGAGAGTGTCATTCTTTTTTATTCTATGTCATTCCCGCGTAGGCGGGAATCCATCTTTTCAAGACGACTATTTGTCAAAAATCCATTTTTCTATAAAAATATTTTTGTTGTTTCTTTTTCAAGGAAACATTTTGCTTTGACAAAAGCGCTTCGCTTGTTTTGGATACCCGATTACTCGGGTATGATGAAGGGAGGGAAGGTATGACATAAAAACACGGGAATGGTATAAATGATTTCTTGGATACCCGCCTACGCGGGTATGACATAAGGGGAGGGTATGACAATAGAGGGGGTGGATACTCGTATTCCTCGCAAATATCGTTTTTTACAAAAAGTCTTTGCTCGCATGGGCATGGCGGAAGAGGTTGTGTATTTGAATATACGACTTGGACAAAAGATAAATGCGACTTTGATCCAGACCCGCTGATAAAAAAGAGGTCATGAAGCAGAGCCGTACAAAATATATTAACTCTTATACACCTTCATGAATGCGCTTCTTACTTTATAATCTTCAAGCGTGGCGTATCCTTTGGCTGTTACGCCGTTAGGACTCATGACAGCGTCTTTTATTAAAGAGGGATGCTGATAGTTATTCAATAGTTCGCTAAAGCCCTCAAACAAACCGCGCGCCAAAAAAGCGGCATCATCTCTTTTTAATCCCTCTTTGACGCCGCCGTCCATGAGACTTTCGGCTACAAGCGCCAAAAATGCGGGAGCGCTGCCGGTAAGAATAGTAGCCGTATCAAGCTCTTTTTCACTTCCGACCCAAAGCGTTTTTCCTATTGCGCCAAAAATTTTTACGGCTTCATTCAGCGCCTCTTTATCGCCTGTTAAAGTAGTCATAGATTTACCGAACATAGCCGCGATATTTGGCATCGCTCTTATGTATTTTTTGGCTTTTATACTCTCTTTTAACTGTTCAAGAGTAGTTCCCGCAAGCACAGAAAACAGCGCCGAAGCTTCGCCTTTTAAATATTTTGCCACTTCGTTTAAAGCATACGGTTTTACGCATAAGATGATATTTTTACCGTTTATATTTACGCCGTTTTGATAGGTTGATACTGTAATTTGCGAATGAAACCGCTCTTTTAAATCCTGTAGTTTTTTCTCATCGCGTCCGAAAACCTCTATATTAAAATCCTGCTCTAATAGCCTTGAAATCATTGCGTTTGCCATCACGCCGTTGCCGAATACCGTTAAAAGCATTTTAATCCTTCAAGAAAAAATAAAAGTTTATTATATCCTTTAAACTTAAAATAACAGATAATGAGATAAAATATTTGTCTTGCAAAATTTGGCAAAGACTAATTATTTACATGTATTGTATAAAATTGCGAAATTATTTAAAGGGATGAGTTTTATGAGGCGAAAGCTTTTTATCTTTGTTGCGGCGTTTATTTTGTTTGCAGGGTGTGCAAGTAAAGATCCTGTGCTTGAATACAACAAAAGTGCCGAATACTGGTATAATGAAATCATAAAGGCTATTATCATGAGCGATTTGGAAAAAGCCGATTCGCTTTACATATCGCTTTCAAGCGAACATGTAGCCTCGCCGCTCATCAGTGAAGCGCTTTTGATACTGACACAAGCTAATATAGATGAAGAGAAATATGTAGAGGCTAATAAATATTTGGACGAATATATCAAAAAGTTCGGCAGCAGCATGAGAAACGAATACGCAAGATATCTTAAGATCACGGCTTATTACGCATCTTTTTCGCTTCCGAACAGAAATCAGCAGCTTATACTTACGACGATAAAAGACATAAAACAGTTTGTAAAGACATATCCAAATTCGCCTTATATTCCTATGGTAAAAACAATGCTTGTACAAATGGAGCTTGGCGCAAATCTCATGAGCGAAAATGCCGCAGCTTTATATAAAAAACTCAACAAAAACGATGCAGTGGAATTTTATAAGGAGCAAAGCGACAAAACTTACGAAAAAGAGGGCGAGATTATCAATCCGACAACCCCTTGGTACCGTAAGTGGTTTGAATAATAAGGATAGATTTTGCAGCTTAGCAACTATAACTCATTTCCAACAGAACTTCCTATTATAGTGGAAGATGAACTTTTTTTATATCCGTTCATGATAACGCAGCTTTTTTTAAACGACGAGGATAATATCTCTGCCGTAAATGAAGCGCTTGAAAAAAATACGCTTTTGATAGTCGCTCCTACAAAAATCGGAGAAGAAGGATCCAGAGACTTTGAAGGAATATACGATATAGGCGTCATAGGCTCTATCATGCGCAAAATATCTTTGCCTGACGGGCGTACAAAGATACTTTTTCAAGGTATGGCAAAAGGGCGCATTATAAAAAATATTCAGACAAAGCCGCTTAAAGGTTTGGTTGAGATTTTGCATATTCAAAAACCGGATATTCTTAAATCGGATGCGCTTTTAGCTGTTTTAAGAGAGAAAATACAATCTCTCTCAAGCATAAGCGGCGCCGTTTCTCCCGAACTTCTCAAAACGATAAACGACAACAGTGAAGCGGAGCGTATCTGCGATATTATCGCATCTGCTATAAAACTAAAGAAAAATCAATCTTATAAGCTGTTTATTGAACCTGACCTTGAAAAGAGAGTTGTAACGCTGATTGACTATATCAATAATGATATAGAATCAAGCCGACTGCAAAAAGAGATAAAAAATAAAGTCCATTCACGGTTGGACAAAATAAATAAAGAGTATTTTTTAAAAGAACAGTTAAAGCAGATACAGCAGGAACTTGGGGCGGATTCTCAACGCGAAGAGGAGTTAGAAACTTTTCGCGCAAAATTAGAGATCAAAAAGCCTTTCATGAACGATGATGCTTATAAAGAGATAAAAAAACAGATAGACAGACTCTCCAAAATGCATCCCGATTCTGCCGATGCAAATATGCTTCAGGGTTATTTGGATTGGACGCTGGAGATACCGTTTGAAAATACTGCGGCAAAAAAACTTGATATAAATGATGTACAAAAGCAGTTAGATACCGACCACTATTCGCTTGAAAAACCAAAAGAGCGCATAGTAGAATACTTTGCCGTAAAAGAACTTTTAGACAGACGCGGCATAAAGGATAAAGAGAGCAAAGGAGTTATACTTTGCTTTGCGGGACCTCCGGGTGTGGGCAAAACATCGCTTGCCAACTCTATTTCCAAAGCGCTGCATAGAAATTTAGTTCGCGTAGCGCTTGGCGGTTTGGAAGATGTAAACGAACTTAGAGGACACAGACGCACATACATAGGCGCAATGCCTGGACGCATAGTACAGGGACTTATAGAAGCCGTACAGATGAATCCTGTTGTGGTTTTGGACGAAATAGACAAAGTAGCGCGTAGTTTCAGAGGCGATCCGACCGCAGTTTTGCTGGAGATATTAGACCCCGAGCAGAATAATAGATTTAGAGACTACTATCTTAATTTCAATATAGATTTAAGCAATGTCGTATTTATCGCAACCGCTAACGATGTATCTTCTATCCCCGCACCGTTACGGGATAGAATGGAGTTTATATTTTTAAATTCATACACGCCGCAGGAGAAGTTTGAGATAGCCAGAAAATATCTGATTCCGCAGGAGATAAAAAAACACGGGTTAAAAGATGATGAAGTGATATTTTCTGATGGCGCCGTTAAAATTATTATAGAAAATTATACAAGAGAGTCAGGCGTTAGAAATCTTCGCCGAAGAGTAGCTGATATACTTAGAAAAAGCGCAAAAAAACTGCTCACGGAAGAGGGCAGAATAGAAATTGATGAGAAAAATGTCAAAAAATATCTTGAAAAAACTGTTTTTGAGATAGAAAAGAGTGATGAAAAAGATGTCGTAGGACAGGTAAACGGACTTGCATGGACAAGCGTGGGCGGCGATGTTTTGAAAGTAGAAGCAGTGCGCATTCAAGGCAAAGGAAATATGCAGCTTACGGGATCTTTGGGAGATGTCATGAAAGAGTCTGCCAAAATTGCTCAAAGTGTTGTCAAAGTATTGATAGATGAGGACAGATTAAAGATAAATACCGATAGCATACCGCTTACCGAAACGGAGAAAAATGATAATTTTTCACCCGAACCCAGCGAAATATACAGACGGTTTGATCTGCATCTGCATGTACCCGAAGGCGCTGTGCCAAAAGATGGACCAAGCGCCGGTATAACGATGGCGACCGCTATCGCTTCTATTTTATCAGATAAAAAAGTGAGGGGCGATACGGCAATGACGGGAGAGCTGACGCTGACAGGAAAAGTGCTGCCTATAGGCGGACTGAAAGAGAAACTTATCGCCGCATTCAAAGCCAAAATAAAAACGGCGATAATTCCTAAAAAAAATTATGAAAGAGATTTGGACGAACTGCCCGAAGAGGTAAAAGATAATATGCAGATAGTGCCCGTTTCATGCATAGAAGAGGTATTGGATATCGCTTTGAAGTGATTTGCCCGTACATTGCTTCATGTACTTTGTCATATCTGCTTCCCTTTTGTCATAACTCACGTTATACCTGTGTGTTTTATCCTTGCGGGACGATCAAGCACCGATATATTTTTTATCATATCCACGTCCCCTACGTCATACTCGTGCAAACGGGTATCCACCCCCTTTTCGTCATACCCGCACGAGCGTAATCGTTTTTGTAAAAAACGATATTTGCGAGGAATGCGGGTATCCAAAAGAGGCAACAAAAATGTTTTCATGAAAAAACATACAAAAAAGTGAAAGGTTTTAGTTTTATGCGCTTCACCTTATTTGAATATTGCAAGGTTTTTAAAATGCGCTTTCAAGGAAACATTTCAGCAAGCCGAAAGCGCTTCACTTGTTTTCAAGGAAACATTTTGCTTACGCAAAAGCGCTTCGCTTGTTTTGGATTCCCGCCTACGCGGGAATGACATACACCCTTCGTCATACCCGTGAAAACGGGTATCCAAAAAAACATGCAAAAAATATTTTTATATGAGAATATTTTTGATAAATAATCGTCATGAGAAGATGGATTCCCGCCTACGCGGGAATGACGTAAGAGGACATGGAAATGACAAAAGGAGAAGCGGGAAGGACACACTCTCTACGTTATACCCGTGAAAACGGGTATCCAAAAAAATTAAAAATATTTAAAAATATATATTTTAATAAATTCGTCTAATTGTTCGCAGTTTGAGATAAAATAACAAAGCAACAAAATAATTTCGCAAATATTTATAGCCAATTTAAAAATTTTTACATGATAATGCACTTTTTAATAAATTTGGAGTATAATAGGAGAAGCGTTAAATAAAGTTTCGGTATATCAACCCGAAAAGCGAGGTGTTTAATGAAAAAAATAGCCATAATACTTTCCATTCTTTCCACCATACTGTTATCACAATTGTCGGCAGTTGACGACCTGCAAATAGTCGCCCAAGATGATTTCCCCGCTGCTGCGAACTGTCCTAACGAGCTTGTATGCAAAGGTTGGACTAACGGAACTTCCGGCGTAATTAGAACTGTATCTACGGCAGGTTCGTATAGTTTGGAGATTGAAAGGAATGAAAATGCTACGAAGACATTTTTCTTTCCGACCCTTAAAATAGGGCAGAATGTAACGGTCAAATTTGTATTTGGCAGGAGTTCTAACTCCGCCAGTGCATATACGCTCAATACAAAATTAAACAATGAAACCCATACTTTTAGCTTCAGCGGATTATCCGGTGCAGTTAGTAGCTCAACATCCAGCAACTCGTATTTTAAAGAGATTACATATGATGCCAAACTTGATGTGGATAAAAAACTTAAGATAGATTTTGCTGTGAGTGGTGGTTCAGGAACATATAAGGGTTATGTCAAATCCGTCACTATTATAGCAAACGGCGTTGTATGGATAGATGATGCCCAGATAGAGCAAAACACTGCTTCTGATGTTTATATGCAATTCGCAGTCCATAATCCAAGTGGGATTGCCGCCGAGATAGATTATAAGACGGTTCCGCTTAATGCGCAGGAGGGCGTGGATTATGAAGCTGCCAACGGCACTCTTGAATTTAACAGCGGAGAGACGGAAAAAAATATAGCCGTCAAGATACTGCAGCACAGTGCTCCATTAAGTGAAGACAAACGCTTCGCAGTCTCTATAGAAAGCGGGGATGTGCGTATCACGGATGCCGAAGCAATAGGTACTATCAAAGCGCAACAGGGAGCTATCAGCATAGAAGATGCGGGTTTTATCTATGCGGGCAACAATAGCGCAAACCCTATCACCGCCAATTTTACACTCCACAATAGCTACAGTGTACCTGTGAGCGTTGATTATCATACGGAGGATATCACTGCGCAAGCCGGCACACACTATATTGCCAAAAGCGGAACAGTAACATTTGCAGCGAACGAAAAGACAAAAATTATAACCGTTACAGTCATAGGCAACCTTACGGCAGATCAATTGGCATTTAGTAAAGAGTTTAAGGTAGTACTTACAGGCGCGCATTTGACAAAAGAAAGTGCGACAGCCATACTGTATGGACTCAGTAATACTCAAAACTCTACAGGTACAAACAATTGCGGTTCAATAGATTCGGTTACTTTTTTAGATAACCACCCTTTTCCTACCGCAGGAGTGATAAAAGGCTCTATGACTACATCGGGAAAAGCGAATTCAGAAAGCAACACCGATAGAAAAGGACGGTTTTTTGAGTTTACGGCAGGCATGGACGCAAGGGTAGAGATAACAATAAAAGCTACAGGCAGCAGAACGCTTGATTTTATACAATCCACAAAGATTTCCCCATGCAGTAGTAATAATAACCCAAATGGTGCTTTTTTTGAATTTTCTAGAGATGGTGGAAGTACAATGTATTATGTGCTTAAAGCTGATCAAAAATTTAGATTTTCAAATACACTCCCCGCTAACTCTCTTATCTCATGGTGGATGAATCCTGAAGGACAAATAACAAATGAGCAGTTAGATCCAAGAAAAATAGAGCATAGCGTTATGCATGTTAAAGCGGGGCAAAAGGGATATTTTTTTGTAGGAGCATACAACTCTGCCAATACCCAAGTAACAACTGATTATGAGATAGAGATAAAATACTTACCGAAAGTTACTGTGATACAGGAGCTTGCAAACAATGGCATCAGCGATTATGAAATAGTTAACCCCCTATCTACGCGCAATCTCTACGGCAATATAAAATCTATAGGCAATAGTTTCTTATGTATAACTGATTATGGTGATGGAACAGGAGGATTTAACAATTTGGTAAATGCAGGTCTTTTGACAAAAGCGTCAGGCGAAGTATGTACTAAAAGTTTTACCGAAACAGCAAACTATCAGCAGATGCCTTATCTTGATATGGACAGCGACTCCTCTACTTATAACTCTGCCATGGCGAGACTCTCTACGCCGGCAGATTCAAAAGTGGTGTGGGCAGGACTCTTTTGGATAGGTATGGTGGATCGCAACAGTCCGTATTGGTTTGTTAGACATCAAGCGCCATACAGATCATATACAGATGAAAATCATTACGCAAGCAATAGTTTTGATGTTGAAAAGATTTTGCTGAAAGTGCCCGGAAGCGCTAACTACCAAGAAGTATATGCGCAAAAGCTCATATATGTAAATGGATACGGAGCGGCGATGTTTGGAGCGTATAAAGATATCACCGATATGATAAACCCCGAAGCGGCTGACGGCGAGTACTGGGCGGCGAACTTCAGAGGAAGCGCAGGACTTAATGAGATAGGAAATTACGGCGGATGGAGTATGGTAGTTATATATGAAGAGAATCCCGAAAACCCCGATATAGAGGGAGTATTTAGAAACTTAAGCGTATTTAACGGTTTTGGGAAAGTTGATGAGCCTCAAAGTTTTTATATTGGTGGTTTTTTAACGCCAAAAAACGGCGATGTAGATGCGTTTTTGCATATATTTGCGGGTGAAGGAGAGTTGGGACTTGCAGGAGATAATATAAGAATTACACCCAGTAAAAAAGGAAGTGATAACTATGTAAGGGACAATTCAAAATACCCTGCGAACTTTATCGCTACACACCCATCTACTTTGAGTGATGCAGAAAAAAAAGCGCTTATAGGCAAACCGCTTTCCCATATGGACTCTTCAGGTAATTTTCGCAACAGTAATGAAAATATTCTTACAGGCACAATAGGCAAGGCAGACAGATATCCTATCACGCGTAACGGTAACGGTATAGATTTGAAGAGTATAGATATCGGCGAGCATATAAAAAACCAAAATGATAATATTACCGTTATTCTGAATGATGGCAATGATCATTTTTACCCTTCTATGGTAGCGACTTCTATACAACTTTATGATCCTGATATATGTTATGAAGAGAATGTAACATATAACGGTTTGCCTATACAAGCGGGCAATCTCCCGCCGAAAAACGGCATAGTAGAGTACACGCTGATAATTAAACATAAAGAGCATGAGGATGCGGAAAAAGTAACGATACATAAAACTTTTATAGAGGATTACGGTTTGGAGTATGTAACAAGCTCTATGCGTGTAAAAAACAGTTTTGATTCGCCTTCGGTTTTTTCCGATAAAACAGATGCGATAGGAGACGATACGGCGCAGTACAGCAATTCTGCTATACGCATCAATGTCGGGCGCGGAGCGAGCGCAACGCAAGGCGGTACGCTAAGAACATTAGGAAATGTATCGGATATGGTAGAGTTTAAATATAAAGCAAAACTTACTACCAATAATACCATAAAAGAGAATGTTTATCTTATAGACTACGACAACGCGTATCTGTCGCTTGAATTTAAAAACCGTCCCATCAAAAAATGCTACGATTTTTCTAATACATTTGAACCCGGACAGCCGCCGATAGGAACATATAGAGCGGTAAATGAAAAATTTTCAAAAAATACCGGCGATATTATCTCTAACGATGCTTTACACTCCGATAATGCTTTATATACGCAGGTAGCAGGTAAATCGTTTGATGTTAAACTTCTATTTACAAATAGTTCATCAAATACAATAGAAGATCCAACCCTTGGCGGTGCATATGAAAAACTTATAGAGATAGAACTGATAAAGTATCCGGAGTATTTGGTCAGTGACACCATTGCGGAAAAGCAGGTGAAATGCGAAAGTGCTGCCTCTCTTGTAAATTTTGGTGAAAAAAATATAACCAGTGGCGTTACTAATATAGATAATATTACTATAAACGATGCTTACAGGGAGGTAACATTCAGAGTAAAAGATATGGAAACAAATGCTACTGCGTGTTCGCCTGATAGATTTGCCATGCGCCCTGCGCAATTTAATATAGACGGATTAGTTGGTCAGCTCATAGGAGGCGCTGATAATCATGCCAATCTCATCGCTGTTACTACAAATGGGACAGTTACTGCTTCATACGATCAATATACAAATACTATATCGCTCGGGAATACAACACTTGAGATACCAGGTCTTTGCGATCCTGCGGATATAGATAGCGTAATAGATGCCATAGACTTTAAACTTACACATGGTGATTTTATAAGTGGCATAGCGGACATGACGGCGAAATATAATAATGTCGGCAAGGTGATTACAGGATTTGTTGATAATGATTGGACAAGTAAAGATATAGTGGGAACAAAAGAGGATTGCAATAAAAATAGCACTTCAAACGTTCATGATGCAGACGGTAAAGTCGGATGCGATATAGCAACTGCCGGCAAAATTATCACATTTATCCCGAAAGATTTTTTTGCTGATGTAACTATCAGCGGAGCAGACGGCGGAGATTTTGTATATTTATCAAATGATGGCAACATGGCAGGAGAAGTCATAACAAAACTAACCGCAAGGCTTGCCGATGATACTACCGCTACCAATTATCATCAAAACTGCTTTGCAAATAATGTAGCATACACTATACGGCTTGTAAATGGCGCACCTGCAGGCTGGGGTGGTAGAGATGGCTCTACTAAGGAAAGAGCGATATTTTTTGAAGAATCAAATGTAAGACTGGACAATAATAATACGGGTGGAGATGGTATAGGTGATTTTACGGTAGAGCAAAATCATTTTAACAGTGGCGAAGTAAGCGATGTAAGGTTTAACTTTAATTTTGGACGAAGTGTAAATAAACCTGAAGAACCATTTATAATTAATGTCGGAACTGATTTTGAGATTAAAAATGATGACATAACAGACATAGATGTTAAGGAAGCAGATGTACATATTGAAGATAAAAATATTAAATTCTTTTACGGCAGAGCTTTTGTGGACAATTACGAAGGAAAAAGTCCGATAGCAGGAGAAGTATGGTACGAGGTTTATTGCGATGCATGCGTTATGGCAGATTATGGTATAAATTTAGCAGCCGATATGGATAAAAAAAGCACTCGCTGGTTTGTAAATAGGGGGCATAATAGTGCAACTGTCGGGATAATCCCTGCAGGCAGCTATACTCCTAATGTTGTTGGCAACATAGCAATTACGCCTACCGGAGTGCCAGCAGCAGGCATTGAAAGCGTAACTTTTACAAATAATTCAGGTCAAACGCCTTATCAAGATATGGTTCATGCCGTGCCAAGCCCATGGTTGATTTATAATCCAATCAATGCCGCTGCAGGTGATATTAGTTTCACTGTAAAATTCATCGGAGATACGGGCGGATGGGCAGGAGAAGGCGGCGTAAAGGCGGGCGATAGTATAGGAGGTGTCATACCGGCAACTCCCGTAGAGAGAACAAAAATGAAGGCGGACTGGTAAGATGATAAGGAAAGCATTCACGCTTATAGAGCTTATATTGACGATAGTTATTGTAGGCATAGTGTCGCTTAGCTTTCCGTTGATAATGATGCAGACAAGCAATAATGTTGAGCTCGCGACGCAACAAGAAGCTATTTTAGCGACAAAGACATACATGGGGACGATATTGTCACGTCCATGGGATGAGAATTCATTAGATTCATCTGGCATGGCCGTGATACTTGAAACGGATTCGGCCGTTGCCGGTATAGCGGCAGACAGTGAATTTAACAGAGTAGTCGGTACTAATATGCGATCAGGCAATATAGATGGTTATGGCAGAAGGAGGCTTATAAACAGCATTGCCGCCGATCCTTATCCTACCGCTGACGGAACGGCAAACTGGGGAAAGAATGCGAATTTGAGAGATGTAGATGATTTTGATGGATTTGTGCAGGATTTAACTATTGTTCCCGCAGATATGGATTATATGTTCAGTCTCAAACTTACCCCTACTATACGGTATGTCGGAGACGGTGGCGGTGTTGGCGGTGTTGATTATACACAAAACATAATAAATTTTAACTTTCCAATAGCCGATGCAGGTGGCATAACAAATATCAAAATGGTAGCCATCAATGTTGTAAATACTAATCCGGTTGTAGATATTACGATCAGAGCATATTCTACAAATATAGGAGAGTTTGAGCTATTAAAAAGAAGCGCAGGAGAATGGTGATGAAAAAAGGCGCATTTACTATGATAGAGCTGATACTTGTTATCATCATATTTGGTATTATCGGCACTATTGGCGCTGATATCATAGCGACTATGTATAAAAATTATATACAGGCAAGGACTATAAACTACCTTCAATCCCAAAGTGAGATTACACTGCAGCAGATAGCCAAAAGACTCCAGTACCGCATCAAAGATACAGCTATTGCACATAAAGGCGCAATTGATTTGTTATTGTCTGATTCGACAGTTGATAATACTTATAATGTGATACAGTGGATAGGATACAGCAATGAAGCATTGCTCACCACTGCCGGACAAAATCCCGGATGGAGCGGTTTTATAGATTTAGCTGCCGCAGGAACCAACAGCGCAGCAAAAACTCTCTCGACTCCGGGAAGCAATCTCGCTTTTGCGCATAATATTATAAGCGCACTTACAGATAGCAAAGTTACTTTAGATAATGGTAATGCCGCACTCATTTTTAAAGGTATTCCGGATACCGCTGTAGGAGCAGTTGAGGGCTACTGGGGCGGCTGGGATCCTGATTATGTTGTTAGAGTAACAAGAAATGGTAACAGCGTTTTTAATATTGTTGGCGCCGTTGTTCCAAAAACTATTTACGAGCAATACTATCTCGCTCATACAGCTTACGCGATAGTGCCTGAAGGTGCTGGTGTGAATTTTACTTTAACATTGAGATATAATTTTCAACCTTGGCTTGGTCAAACATATGAAGATGGTGAAAGAGCTATTTTAGCAGACAATGTAAATCTCTTTAGAGTGCGGCAGACAGGTTCTACGATTCGCCTCAAACTCTGCTTAAATGATGATCAGAGCAGCGGAGCAGGGGATTATATCGTTACTTGTAAAGAGGAGGTCGTACTATGAGAAAAGGATTTGGACTTATTATGGCTATAGCATTTATAGTTTTTGTAGCTACTATCGGTGCTTTGGCTCTCTCTTTCTCTACGCAAACGACTAAACAGACAGGTGATGTTTACCTTAAAGCGCAGGCTGAACTTTTGGCTATGAGTTCTATAGAGTATGCGCTTTTGGCTATCTCTGCTCATGATATTGCAGCCACTGGTAATTGTATCAATCAGATAACTTTAACATATGGCGGCATGTTTAATATCAATATGATAATGCAGTATATAGGAAATGGTTTACCAGTACCAGGCTGCAATACGCTTGCAGGTACAAATGCTATAGCCACAGCCGATTCAAGCGTAACCGTTTTGATAGACACTATCGTACAGTCAAATGCCGGCGTAGGCACAGAACGCATAACAATACACAGACGAACGCTTCAAAAACCGTAAATTTAAAGCTTGGTGTGTTATAATCCTCTCATATTTTTTACGGAGGATTAGCATGAATCTAAGTATTTCAGGCAGGCAGCTTGAGCTGACCGATGCTATCAAAAACTATATTGAAGAAGCGGTAGATGCGTTATATAAATACAATCTTGATATCATCTCTACAAGAGTTATCGTAAGCGCAGATGAAAAAAGCGGCAAAAAAGGCTTTAGCGTTGAATTTGTTATAAATCTTGCAAAAAAAGAGACTATAGTTATTAAGCATAAGGATAAAGATTTGTATGCCGCAATAGATATAGCGGCAGAACGAGCCAAAAAAGTTCTTCGCCGTACGCATGACAAGATAACGACTCAAAAAGGCAAAACAAAAGAAAATGAGAATGAAATCATCGTTTTAGACGGTGCAGATGAGATAATTCCTATGGAGCTTGAACTGTACAAACCGCTGGAAATAGAAGAGGCTCTGCAAAGACTCAAAGATGCGGGTTTGCAATTTTATGTATTTAATGACATGGATGCTAAAATGCGCGTTATTTATAAAAGAACAGACGGAAAATTCGGACTGTATTAATAAAATCTGCTCTTTGTGCGGATTTAACTCCGCACAAAGTTTATAAAATCAAAATCGTTTTATAGAAGTTCAAATGGATTTGATACTATATTTTTAGTGTCTATAATATATGGTATAAGTGCGGTGTGTCTTGCGCGTTTAATCGCAGCTTCAGCCATCTCTTGATGCTTTTTGCAATTACCCGTTAATCTACGCGGCATAATCTTATATCGCTCTGATAGCGTGTGTTTTAATAATTTGGTATCTTTATAATCCAAAAACTCAATTTTTTGTTCGCAATATTTGCAGTATTTTCGTGAATATTTTCTCTTTTCAGCCATCGGTTTTATCCTTTATTTTTTAGTTAAAATGGTATCTCGTCTTCATTTATGTCAATTTCAGGGATATTCTGTTTTGTCGTATTTTGCGCCGTATTTTGTGCTGACTGGCGATACTCTTCGTCAAAATTTTCACTGTCATTTTTATCTTGACTTTTTGACTCCAGCATCTTCATGCTATCTACCGTAATGGTATGTTTAGAGCGTTTTTGTCCGTTTTGATCTGTCCAGCTATCCAATTTCAATCGACCTTCTATAAGCGTTCTACTGCCTTTTTTCAGGTATTGGTTTGCTATTTCGGCATTTCTGCCAAAAAGCGTAATATCTATAAACATAACCTCTTCGCCGACGCTTCCATCATGTTTTTTAAAACGATGGTTTGTAGCGATACCCGTTGTGCAAATAGCTATACCGGAAGGCGTATAGCGAAGCTCAATATCGCGTGTCAAATTTCCGACTAAAATTACGCGGTTAAACATACAAAATCCTTAAAAATTGATAACGATTCATGCTTGTTCAGATGTTTGTTCTGATTTAGCATCAGTTTCAGGTTCAGCCTCTTGTACAGCTTTACTGTTAAGCTTGGCAACACTCTTTTCCCAATAAGCAATTTCTGTTTTGTTTTCAAATTTTACCGTTAAAAACTTGATAATCTCTTCGTTGATACGGATAACTCTCTCAATCTCAGCTATAACAGATGCGGGAGCTTGAAAATAGTACACAGTGTAATATCCGCGTTTGAATTTTTGTACGGTGTAGGCAAGTTTTTTTGCGCCTAATGTAAGTTTTGCGGCAACTTTTGCCCCATTTTTTTCCAAAACTTCTTTAATGAAGTCAACTTTAGCTTTTATCTCTTCTTCCGTTAATGTCGGACGCAAGACAAACAGCAATTCGTAATATCGCATATATTCTCCTTGTGGGTTTTAAACTCTTAAACAAGAGTAAGGATTTACTCTGAAAAAGAACAGAGTAGGGCGTGATTTTACTATAAATAACTTTGAAGTTTCATTAATCCTCATGATTGTGGTATAATAGTCCCTTTTTAAAAGGTTTTTTGATGGCAAAAGCCGCAGATATAATAAAATGTGATTATGCAAATCCAAAACACACAAGTGCGCTGATATCGCTTTTAAACGCTTACATGAGCGATGAAATGGGCGGCGGAAAACTTTTAAACAAAAGGACGCAAATCTCTTTGATAAAAAAACTTACCGCTCACTTAACGGCTATAGTTTTATTAGCCCAAAGCGGCGGTGAATTTGCGGGGCTTTTGATAGCATTTGAAAATATCGCTACATTTTCGGCAAAACCTATGATAAATATACATGACATTATTGTTTTGAAAGAGTATAGAGGCAAAGGAGTTGGGCGGCAGTTGATGGACGCTATCATAAATGAGGCAAAAAAGAGCGGCTGTGAACGCATAACTTTGGAAGTAAGAGAAGATAATAAAATAGCGCAAAACCTTTATAAAAGTATGGGTTTTAAAGATACTGAGCCCAGAATGCTTTACTGGAGAAAAGAGTTATGAAAAGAAAAATTTCCGAATTTGTTTTATGGTGCTGTATTTTGGCGCTGTTTTCGGGCTGTGCGGTGAAAGTCGGCGTTGATGTAAATAAAACTTTAGGCGAAGATCATGAAGCATTTAAAAATGTGCTTACACATGGCGATTGGCTGGTTGCAAGAGGCATTCATGAGACGGATAATTTCATAGCGGGAGCCACTAATATGCCCTTATCGCATGCGGCTATCTATGACGCCGATACTGATGAAGTGATAGAGGCTGACGGAAGCGGCGTGCATACTACGGCTTTAAAAGATTTTTTGGCAAAGTCGCAAAGGGTAATGGCGATAGTGCCGATATGGGCAGATGAGCAGACAAGAGCGGCTGCCATAAAAAGAGCGAAAAGCAAAATCGGACTTAACTATAACTACACAGGACTTATAGGATTGGATACGCCGAACAGCTTTTACTGCACACAACTGGCGATAGATGCTTATAAGGATGCCATAGATGCAAATCCGCCGCAAAATCCTCTCCCGCATGTAGTAAAGCCCGGACAAATGTACCATTGGGGGCGTATAATTTACGACTCAGGCGCACTGAAATAGAAGTTTTGATTTGACTTTTTCTTTTGGATTTCTGCCACCTCTCATGATATGCGCTTATAAGCTTGGGCGTAGGTCGTGCGGGAATGACAAAATCAAATGAATTGCTTCATGTAACTATTTTTACAATTCCGAGAAAATGGATTACTACGCCTCTTTTATCGGCTTGCAATGACCAAAATGACGGTATTTTGCAAATAACAGCAACAGCCAAGCAGCTAAAATAATCTTAAAAGCACTATTTGCGCCAATTGCGCCAACGGCAAATCACCATTTATTTATATGCACTTTTTGTGGTTTATACTTATCTTTCGGTCTGTTTGTATTTGCCGGATAGCCTATGGGTATGACATTGAGCGGTGTGATATTATTCGGAAGATGCAACTGTTTTTGCACAAACGATACACGCTCTTTTTGCGGATAAACAGCTGTCCATACCGCACCAAGACCCAATGCTTCAACTGATAGTAATATATTTTGTGTAGCTGCAGAGCAATCAACTTCCCAGTAGAGTTTACTCTCATTCTCATCGCCGCACACAATAATAGCCGCAGATGCGTCATAAAGCATTTTGGCATAAGGCAGACCGTCGCCCAAAGCATCTAAAATATCGCGCTTATCTATAACTATAAAATGCCAAGGTTGCAAATTGACGGCTGACGGTGCGGCAAATGCGGCTTTTATAATTACATCCAATGTCTCTTTTGGTATAGCTTTATCGCTATCCTTAAAACTCCTGACGCTTTTTCTGTTGAAAATTACCGATAGTGCATCCGATAAATCTGCCATTTTATCCCCTTTTTAAATATTTTATCAAACGGATTTAAGCATATTTTGCATCTCCAAAATCGTTGATAACATGTAACTATCTTTGTCTAAATTAGAGTTTGTTTTAAGAGAAAATTCGGCGTTTGTTAAAATCTTGAAAAGCTTGCCGAAAGTTTTTATCTTTATGCGCATTGCCATTTCGGAGCGTTGTTTGGCGATTTGCGGCGGCAGAGGGTGTCCTAAAATCTTTTCCGCATCAAATGAGCCGTTTATCTTGATATACGCATGAAATAAAAAAAGCTGATAAAGGTGCGACTGTATCGCATTTATAAGCCTTATCTCATCAATGCTCCCGCTCCCGCTTATCGTCTTGTAAAGATTGGTTATATTTTCGCCGTTTAAGAGTTTGTTTATAAATGTTTCAAGCTCCACGCTGCCCATGCCAAACACGAGATTGTCTATATCGGCATTAGTTATCTCTTTGTTTAAAAGCGATAATTTCGGCAGTTCGCTGACCGCTAAAGAGAGATTTTCATTTTGCACGGAGTATAGATTTTGCAAAACAAAACCGCTTATGTTTAGATTTATCTTTTTTGCTTCACTGCTTAAAAATTTTAAAGCCTCGTTCGGATTTGGCTTAAATACCCTCACAAATGATTTGCCAAACGCCTTTGCCGCATCTTTTGCTTTCGCATCTTCGCCGTAAAAGATGAATAAAAGATGGTTTATATCGTTTTTTTCACAAAGTCTTACGAATTCTTCAATCTCTTTTTGCGAAGGAGCTTTTTCAAGCTTTAAAAGCACTATATTTTTATCTCCGAAAAGTGAAGATTGGCTCAAATACGCTTTGACGGTTTTAAAATCATACTCGTCAAAATAAAACTTCAAAACCTCGCCCTCTCCCCATGAAGAGAGTATATCATTTTCCAAAAGCGAGAGTTGATATTCGCATGCGCCGTACAAAAACAGCGCTCTTGGAATATTTTTAGAAGCCAACAGCAGGTCAAAATCTCTTTTATACATCAATCAAGCCTTTTCATAACTTTGCCGATTATTTTGGCAGATGCTATATCGCTTTGGATTATCTTTACGCTCACTTTTTCAAACAGTTCCAAATCATCGTCAATCAAAAATATTCTAGCCCCTTTTAGTTTGTCATCCAGTGCCGCTATAGCGCTTTTGCCGACTTCGGTTACTTTGCAGACAAAATTCTCATTTATGTGCAAAGCCGCCCAGCGCGCAAATTTTCTATCCATAAAATCCCATGCGACTTTGTCCGCTTCCCGCTCAAGTTCGCTCAAATTTTCGCAAAGAGCGTCTATATCTGTCAATTGATATTTTGCAAGTTTTTCCTCTTTTTTGAGGTGCGATTTCAAAAGGCGGTGAAGTACGAGATCCGAGTAACGGCGTATGGGCGAAGTAAAATGAGTATAATGTTTAAACCCAAGCCCAAAATGTCCTCTGCTGTCCGGAGTATAACATGCCTGCTTTTGACTTTTGATGATGAGTTTATCTACCTCAGCTCTTATGCCTGCTTCGTCCGCTTGTTTTTGGATTTGCCTGATGAGCGCAGGCAGTTGGGGTGAAAATTTGGCTTCAATTCCAACCAGTAGCAAATCCTCAAGCAAATTCTCTATCTTCTCAAAAGACGGCGGTTCATGAGTGCGGAAAATACCGTAATTTATCCTTTTTGCCGCAGCTTTATTTGCCAAAAGCATACACTCTTCTATCAGCGCATGAGAGGGCGTGTCTTCTTCTATTTTTGTCTCAATGATATTTTGATTTTCGTCCAGCTCCATTCTGATTTCCGAAGAGCGAAATAAAAAAGCGTTTCGCACTCTTTTTTCGCGGAGTTTTTCGGTAAGCGAAAAAAGCGGTTTTAGCCATTGAAGTATATTTTTATCACTCTCGTCTGCATGAGAGTTGGAATCGCTCAAAAATTTATCCACAGCTTCATAAGTGTATCTTTTTTTGGAGTTGATAATACCTTCAAAAAGCTCTTCTTTTTTCGGCTCAAAAGTGGTTTTGTCCAAAGTTATCTTAAAGCCAAACACAAGCCTGTCTACATGAGGCTTCAAAGAGCAGATATTTTCGCTCAAAGCTCTTGGCAGCATTGGGATTGACTTGTGCGGAAAATAGATAGAAAAGCCTCTGCTTTTTGCCTCTTTGTCTATATTTCCAAACGGATATACATACTCGCTAACATCGGCTATCGCTATGTATATAGTGAGATTTTTCTCGTCAAAATATATAGCGTCGTCAAAATCTTTGGCATCATTCGGGTCAATCGTACAAAACGGCAGATGTGTCAAATCAAGTCTGTGCGGATAGAGCGATTTGTCCGTTTCATTGCCATGACTTTTTGCCTCGTCTTCGCTTTGCTTGGTGAAAAACTCCTCTTTGTCAAAAAGCGCTAAAGAGATTTTTTCATCTACCAAAGGATCGCCTAAAACCCCCAAAACTTCCCTGATAGTTCCAGCGGCGCTGTCTATCTTTAAAAGTGTGCCTTGCGGAAGCTGCTTTAATGATTTTTGTGTTGCAGCTGTCGTTATGGGAAGAGTAGTTTTGATATTTTGTATGATAACCGCGCCGTTTACGGTTTTAGTCATGCCGACATATGTCAAAAATCCCTTTTGCGCTACCAGTACGACTTTACCTTTTTGTCTTTTTGAATTTGTAAAAATCCTCTTTGCTACGACCAAATCGCCTTTTCCTGCACCACCCAAATCTTTTGGCTCTATCACCAAATCTTTTTTACTCTCATCTCCTAAAATCTCCAAATAACCGGTGCCGTTTAATGATATATCAAGTTTGCCTGCGCGATAGTCGGAATTTAATTTATAGATGTTTTTTTGCTGTTTTATGATATTTTTGCGCACCATTTCAGATATAAGCGCTTTTTGCGTATCTTCAATCTTATCGGCATCAAATCCTTCAATAAGCGACAATAAAAATGATTTTATATTGTTCAAGATAGTAACCTTTTTTAGCCGAAAATGAAGTATATTGTATCCATAAAACCTTTACGGATTGCTTTTTTCAAAGTATTTGATAAGTCAAATATGAGTAAAATATTCCTTAAAATTTACTCAAGGGATTAGAAATGGCAGTTACCGTTTATTACGATAAAGATTGTGATTTGAGCGTTATCAGAAAGAAAAAAGTTGCTATGATAGGCTTTGGAAGTCAAGGACATGCGCATGCAGAGAATTTAAGAGAGAGCGGCGTTGATGTCGTAGTCGGCTTAAGAAAGGGCGGCGGTTCATGGAAGAAAGCCGAAGAGAAAGGCTTTAAAGTATTAAGTGTGGCTGATGCTGTGAAGACAGCCGATGTCGTGATGATTTTATTGCCCGACGAACTTCAAGCAGACGTTTATAAAGCGGAGATTGAACCAAACTTAAAAAACGGCGCCGCTATTGCGTTTGGTCATGGGTTTAATATACATTTTAAACAGATTTTGCCGAAAAAAGATATAGACGTTATCATGATAGCTCCAAAAGCTCCCGGACATACGGTAAGAAATGAGTTTAAAAACGGCGGCGGCATACCCGATTTGATAGCGGTAGAACAAGATGCGAGCGGCAATGCCAAAGCCATAGCGTTAAGTTATGCTTCTGCTATCGGCGGCGGCAGAACGGGCATTATAGAGACAACATTTAAAGATGAAACCGAAACAGACCTTTTTGGCGAGCAGGCAGTTTTGTGCGGCGGCGTAACAGCGCTTGTACAAGCAGGGTTTGAAACTTTGGTGGAAGCCGGCTATGAGCCTGAAATGGCGTATTTTGAGTGTCTGCATGAGCTAAAGTTAATCGTTGATTTGATGTATCAAGGTGGTATCGGCGACATGAGATACTCTGTCTCAAATACGGCAGAATACGGCGATTATGTAAGCGGGTCACGCATTGTAGGACATGAAACAAAAAAAGTGATGAAACAAATCCTCTCTGAGATTCAAAACGGGCAGTTTGCCAAAGATTTTATACTTGAACGCAAAGCAGGATACACAAGAATGAATGCCGAGCGCACAAGAACAGACAACTCATTGATAGAGAAGACAGGCAGAAAACTTCGAGCCATGATGCCTTGGATAAGCGCAGGAAAAATCATCAATAAAGATAAAAATTAAATTTTTTGGGCAAATTGTAATAGATTTGCCCAACCATAGGGATATTTTTGATAAGAACACCAAGAGCGCCAAGAAAAAATGTTTCAAAACGCAGAAGAAAAACTAAAAAATCCAAAATACCAAAACTTTACATTATCGGCGCTGCAGCGGTTATAATATTGGCATTGATAAGTATTACAGCGGCAGTACTTGTAATGCAAAAGCCGCCGAGCGTTTATATTAATGTGACCAATCAAACGACATTGCCTCCGCCGCCAACCGTTCCGAATATTACCGTTTTGCCTAATGAAACCGTACCGCTTCCGATTGTTGTTCCGCCCAAAATAGAGACAAAACCAAAACTGGTGATTGTTATAGACGATGTTACATTTCCAAAGCAGATAGAGAAAATTCTCTCTATTCCGCTTGCGCTCTCGCCTTCATTTTTGCCGCCCAAATCTGAAACGCCGTTTTCCGATAAACTGGCTGAAAATTGTGAGTTTTACATGGTACATCTGCCGCTGGAGGCTGTGAATTTCAAAAGAGCGGAACAAGCGACGCTTTTGGTAAGCGATAGTTATGATATTATTTTAGAGAAACTTAAAAAGCTAAAAACGCAATTTCCGCGCGCCGTTTATTACAACAACCATACAGGCAGTAAATTTACGGCAGATATTGAGGCTATGAGGAGATTGATTGACGCTATGGATGAGTTGGATTTGATATTTGTGGACAGCAGAACTACAGCGCAGACGAAAGCTCCTGAAATTTTTGCCGAACAGGGTAGAAAACTGCTGCAAAGAGATGTATTTTTAGATAATGTAATAGAGAAAGAGGCTATAAAAGCTCAACTTTTAACTGCTGTAAAAAAAGCTAAAGAGAAGGGTTTTGCTATAGCGATAGGGCATCCGCATGATAAAACGCTTGATACGATAGCGGAGTCGTTAGATATTTTAAAAGATATAGAAGTGGTTTATTTAAGAGATTTATAATGACAGCGATACCGATTCCGCCAATCCTTTCAGCGCTGAAAGAACCCGTAAAAGAGCTTTATGCGCAGGGCAATTTAGAACTTTTAAAACGTACAAAAGTTGCTATTGTCGGCAGCAGAAAAGCCCTTTTGTACTCCAAAAACATGACTGAACGGTTAAGTTTTATGTTAAGCAGCGCGGGAGTCGTCGTGGTAAGCGGCGGCGCGATGGGAGTAGATGCGGCGGCTCACAGAGGCGCTATGCCAAATACTATAGCCGTATTGCCGACATCTCTCGATATACTTTATCCGAAAATCAACAGCGCGCTTTTAAAAGAGATTTCAGAGAGCGGATTGCTCATAAGCGAATATGGCAAGGGAGCGCCCGTATCAAAATATAATTTTGTATTAAGAAACCGCATTGTAGCGGCATTGTCTAATGCATTAGTTATAGCGCAGGCGGATTTAAACAGCGGCTCGTTAAGAAGCGCAGAATATGCCATAGAATGCGGCGTGCCGATATATGTATTTCCTCATAGAATAGGCGAGAGCGAAGGGAGCGCACAGCTTGTGAAAAACGGACAGGCTGAGGTTATAGAAGATTTCGGCGCTTTCGTAAAGATATTTGCGCCGCAGAGCGATATAAATGGAAACGGCACAAAAGACGAACTATTGGCATTTTGCGCTAAAAATTCGGATTTAAACGAGTGTTTGAGACAATTTGGCGATAAGATTTATGAATACGAACTTGCGGGCAAAATAGAGATAAAAGGCATGAGAGTGAAAATAGTATGAATATAGCCGCAATTGATATAGGACTGAAGCGGATAGGTGCGGCAATTTGTCTTCATGAGGGCATTATCACTCCGCTTGATGCCATCTTGCGTCAAAATAGAGTTCAAGCCGCACGCGATATAGACGAGCTTTTATGCGAATACAAAGTTGAGATTTTAGTAGTTGGATTGCCGACAAACGACGAGATGAAGCGGCGCATAAAACACTTTGTGTCGCTGCTGAAGTTTCAGGGCAGAGTAGTTTTTACAGATGAAGATTTTTCATCTCATGAAGCCAAAGAGCGCATTAAGGGAGTTGTGAAACAAAAACGAGACGGACGCATAGACTCTATTGCGGCTGCAATAATTTTGAAGAGGTTCAAAGAGGGAGAAAGATGAAGCGGATTGTTTTTTTAACCGGAGCCGGCATGAGTGCGGAGAGCGGCATAAGTACATTTAGAGATAGCGGCGGTTTATGGGAAAAATACGATGTGATGGAAGTTGCAAGTATTGACGGTTGGCGTAAAAATCCGGATTTAATGACAAAATTTTATAATGAACGCCGCACTCAATTGGATTATGTTATGCCAAATGAAGGGCATAAACTCATTGCCCAACTTGAAAGCAGTTTTGAAGTTACCGTTATCACTCAAAATGTGGACAATCTACATGAGCGTGCGGGCAGTTCTAACATTATCCATCTGCATGGAGAATTGACAAAAGTTTGCAATGAAAGCAAGAGTGAAGTTTATGATATAGGCACAAAGGCAATTGAAATCGGCGAAAAAGCAGATGATGGCTCAAGATTGCGCCCTTTTATCGTTTGGTTCGGCGAAGCTGTACCGCTTATAGAAAAAGCTGCAAATATCGTATCAAATGCCGATATTATCGTCATTATCGGGACTTCAATGCAAGTTTATCCCGCTGCGGGACTGATACATTATGCCAAGCGAAACGCCAAGATTTTTCTCATAGATCCGAATAATGTAGATACGCCGTTCGCATTCGTAAATGTCATTAAAGAGAAAGCAAGCGTTGGAATGCGGATATTGACGGAAAAACTTACAATATAAGCATCGCATCGCCGTAAGAGAAAAAACGGTACTTTTCTTTCACTGCTTCGCCGTAAACTCTTAAAGTTTCCTCAAGCCCGATAAAACCTGCCACAAGCATTATCAAAGTGGAGCGGGGCAGATGAAAGTTGGTGAGCAGATGATTTATGCGCACGGGAGGATTTAGCGGATTTAAAAAAAGGTCGCAAAATCCCTGCTGCTCTTTTGTTCTTGCGAAATATTCAACCGTCCTTGTTACTGTTGTGCCTATACCAAGCAGCGCTTTATCGCTTTTGATAATGCGCTTTGCTGCGTTAGAGATAGAAAAATACTCCGAATGCATGATATGTTCGTCCAATCTTTCGCACTCTACGCCTTTAAATGTTCCGGCTCCTACATGAAGCGTTAGAAAATTCGTTTCAAATCTTTTTTGCAATTCTTCAAACATCTTTTCACTAAAATGCAGCGATGCGGTAGGCGCAGCGACAGCGCCCTCGTTTTTGGCAAAAATCGTTTGATAATCATCTTCATCTTCTTTTGTATCTTCTCTTTTGATATACGGCGGCAGCGGTACATGCCCGATATGATTTAAGAGTTTAAAAAGCGATTGTGCGTCAAGCTCTTCGCCGTTTTGGAAAAACTTTACAACTCTCGTGCCGTCTTCATTTAACGCAAGTACGCTCGCTTGCAGCTTTTCATCAAAAAAGAGTTTTGAGTTTACGCGAACCCGCCCTTTTATATAAACTTTAAAAGTATTGTCGCAAAGCGGCGAATTAAGCAGCAGTTCCACTTTGCCGCCGCTTGGTTTGGAGCCGAAAATGCGCGCTTTTATGACTTTTGTATCATTTAAAAGAATGCTTATATCTTTTGGCAGAAATGAAAAAAGTTCCCCGAAATGCGCATGCGTAATATTTTTGTTTTTACGTTCGTAAACAAGCAGTCTCGCATTCTCTTTGGGAGTTATCGGGTGTGAAGCTATAAGGGATTTGGGCAGATGGTAATCATAGCTTGCGCAAAGGTTTACATCAAGCGGGCGTATTTTGTTCATCCTCTTCTTTGTATGGATTTACCAAATGCGCTATAAGTATGGAAAGAGCATATAAAAGCAGCAAAGGTATAGCCATAAGAATCTGCGAAATAACATCGGGCGGAGTGATAATAGCCGCAAATATAAATATCAAAACTACGGCATATCTAAAAAAACTTTTTAATGTTTTATCTGTGATGAAATTGATTTTTGCTAAAAAAAGACTGATGACGGGAAGCTCAAAAGAGAGGCTGAAAGCGAGTGTAAATTTTAGAAAAAAGTCTATATATTCGGTAGTTTTCGGGATATATACAAAGATACCCTCGCCAAAATATATAATAAAATCAAGGCTCATGGGAAGTACAATATAATAACAAAACAAAAAACCAAGCAAAAACATTAAAGTAGCGAAAAAGACAAATGGCAGCACATATTTTTTTTCATGGTCATACAATCCGGGTGCGATAAACAGCCACAACTGCCAGAAAATAATCGGCATCGCCGCAACTAATCCCGCAAAAAAAGAGATTTTGAAAGCCGTAAAAAGCCCCTCTACAACATTGGTGGTAATCATTGTCTGTTTGCTGTTGCAAAGATTGGATATGTCAAATTCGCCCAAAGACGGCATAGTCGCATTTGTTGAACAAATAGCCGAAGCCAGCGGCTGTGTTATCCACAACATGATATATTCCCAAAAAGCAAATGCCGCCAAAAGCCCGATAAGTATTGCAAGAGCGGCTATCATGAGCCGTTTTCTTAATTCAATAATGTGTGGTTTTAATTCGTCAAACACTATTTTATCGCTTTCGTTTTGTGTTCTTTTGCGCCGCTTGTTTTCTCTTCTTGCGTATTTTCAATTTTTAACTCGTTAATAGCCGAATTTACTTCTGTCGCATTGCTCTTAAGATTTTCCAACTCTTCGAAAGAGAAACTATTTTTTATCTCGTCCGTATTTTTTTCCAATAATGCGCGGTATTTTTTAGAGTCCTCTTTTAACTCTTCCAGATTTATCTCTTCTTCTATGGCGCTTTTTGCTTCATGTATGGTTTTGCTGACGTTTTTGAATATTTTAATAACCTTCATGAGAGCTTCAGGCAGTTTGTCAGGACCTAAAAATATAATAATAACAATAGATATGATAATAAATTCAAAAAAACCGATTCCAAACACTAAAAAACCTCTAAATGGATTTTAATTCCCGCTTATTTTATCAAAAAATTTATAAAAAAATATCTATTTTAAAAAAGAGAGTTTGAGCAAAGAGATACAAAAAGCAGACAAAAAGAAAGTTTTTAAAAGAGTTTAAATCTTATAAAAACTTTCATACCAAAACCTATTTATCGCGGATATTTAACTCTTTGATAACTTCTTGATATTTGGAGTAATTTTTACTCTTAAGATATTTTAACAGACGCTTTCTCTGTCCTACAAGCTTTAAAAGCCCGAGTCTTGAAGAGTGATCTTTGACATTTACTTTTAAATGTTCTGTCAAATAGATAATACGGCTTGTTAAAAGCGCCACTTGAACCTCAGGCGAACCTGTGTCCCCATCTTTGCGTGCAAACTTTTTAATAATCTCTTTACGGTCTGCCGAATCCAAAGCCATTGCTGACCTCCTGACTGGTAAATTTCCTTATATATTTAAGGAGCGGAATTATAACATTAAAACCAAAAAAATAGCTAAAAGAGAAAAAACAGAGCAAAAAAAGATTAAAAAACTCCTAATTAAGAGCGCCGATTAAACCCAAAAATAGAAAACTTTTAGTAAAATTATAGTTTTAAATGAAATTTTATAACAGGAAAAATTATGTTACTGACCAAAGCCAGCGAGTACGCTCTGCTTTCACTGATAATTATAGCGCAACGCAATGCTCCGCAAGATGTTGATACTCTGTCGGCACAACTTGGCATCTCAAAAAGCTTTTTAGCCAAAGTTCTTCAATGTCTTGCAAAAGAGGGCGTTTTAAAATCTTTTAAAGGAGCAAAAGGCGGTTTTATACTTGCCAAAGACCCGAAAGAATTGACGATCAAAGAGATAGTGGAGTGCGCTGAAAAGAAGCCTACCGTTGTTTTTGAGTGCGCTCCTTCCGTAACAAGCTGCCCGAATAATCGTGCGGAATACTGCAAAATCTGGCCGTTTTTTAACCGTTTTCAGAGTAAAGTAGATGATTTTTTAGGAACAATAACGCTCTGGGATATAGTAAAAGAGTAAATTTTAAAAACAGCGGTTAGGAACATCATGCAATATACTATTTTTCACTTGTCGCATACGGATCTTGACGGCTATGGCTGTCAATTTATAGTAAAGCGTTATTTTAAAAACGCCAGATTTTATAACTCAAATTATGGTAAAGAGATAGACGAAAGATATAAACAGATTTTGGTTGATATAGAGCATGTTAAGGCGGATAAAAGTGTTATACTTATAACCGACCTCAATCTTACTTTAGAGCAGGCAAAGAGTTTTGAAGAGAAGTTAAAAAAGATAAAAACTTCGGTAAAGCTTATACTTTTAGACCATCACCAAAGCGGAGAAGAGTGCGCAAACAGACACGCTTGGTATTTTCTTGATGTTTCAAGATGTGCGGCTAAGATTACTTATGACTTTTTTGCCGATATTTACGGTGAAAAAAAAGAGCTTGGAAGATTGGCTGATGTTATTAACGCAGTGGATATTTGGCTTGATGAAAGCTCTGATTTTGAACTTGGCAAAGTCTGTTTGAATCTTATAGCAAGCGCAAAAGAGTTAAACCGCATCATGTTTGACGAGGCAAATACCGAATTTATGTTTTGGCTGCTTCAAAGCAGTATGGAGTATATGGACAAAAATACGGCGCATATACTGCTTGACGATAATATACATAAAATAAAAAAGAGTTTTTTCCAAAGCGGAGAAAATGACACTCTGAATAATCTCGTTTCGGCATACAATGTAGAACAGATCAATAGACTTAAAAATAAAATGACCATTTTTTACAGAGGACATAAAGGTATTCTTACATTTAATATCGGCGCAGTTTCTATTATCGGTAATAACTTTTTAGTGCAAAATCCGGATTATGATTTTTTCATGGATGTAACCTCAAGAAAAACAGTGAGTTTCAGGGCTAACGGCAAAGTTGATGTAAGTAAAATAGCGTTTGAATTGGCAAACGGCGGCGGACATCCAAACGCAAGTGGCGGCACAATAACGCCCTTTCGCGACAGCTTTTTATATGAAAACATTAAAAATCAAATAGTTGATTTGATAAAATCCAAAGAGGAGCTAACATGAGTTACGAGAACTACAAAACCGAAGATTATGAAAATGAGATAAAAGAGTTATCTTTGCAGCTTGCCGATATGTTAGAAACGGCTCTGTATTTTGCAGGCGTGAAAAAAACGCATCTTGAAGAGGCGATAGATGCGTATTTGGACGAAATGGACAGAGTTCTTGACGGCGATGAAGATGCGCCTATGGGAGTTGACGAGATAATAAAAGTCATAAAATATTTAAAAAGTGCGAGAAAAGAGCTGTTTATATAATCTCTATGATCATGCAAGGATTTCTCCTTGCATGATGTAAAATGTGCGGCATTACTCTTTCGTGAAATCTTCAATGTCTAATATCAGCAGACCATTATCATTAATCACAAACGCTTTTGTTTCGTCCGAAGAGACGGCTACAGCATAAGCATTTAACGCAGAAATCTTACCGATAATAGCAGCTTTAGC
>JAISXY010000079.1 GCA_031270285.1 Campylobacteraceae bacterium | reverse complement strand
GTAGAGGATACAATGGATACCCACATTCCTCGTAAATATCATTTTTACAAAAACTCTTTGCTCGTGTGGGTATGATGAAGGGTGTATGTCATTTCCCGCCTCTCCTTTTCGTCATTCCCATGTTCTCTTATGTCATTCCCGCGACCGAACGATAAGCTTACGAAGTAAGCGCATATCGTGAGGGATGGCGGGAATCCAAAAGCGCATTTTAAAAACCTTTCATGTATTTAAATGATAAAGCGCATAAAAATAAAAAACCTCATTACTTTTTATGTTTTTAAAACGGTCAAATTAACAGCCCATTAACAGCCCTGCTTTATACTTTCATCTATTCTTTGCTAATATTTACGAAAAGGTTTTAAATGAAGAAAAAAATTCTCTTTGTTTTTGTTGCAGCGGCACTCTTTTGTGCTGTATTTTTTGGTTATAAAATACTATTTTCATCAACTTCGGCAAGTGAAAATATAACTCTTGTACGCATCACAAAAGGCGATATAGAAAATACCGTTACCGCTACGGGAACGGTTATCCCAAAATCATTCGTTGATGTCGGCTCGCAGGTTTCGGGACAAGTCGTATCTTTGATAGTTGAAGTGGGCGATATAGTAAAAAAAGGCGATTTGCTGGCAGAAATAGATACAACCGTATTGGAAACAAAAGTTGAATCAAGCAAAGCGGAACTTGCGTATCAAAAAGCGCAGTTAAAAGACAGGGAAGCGAAACTCACACTGGCAAAATTAGCTTACGAGCGGCAAAAAGAGTTGCTTTCATTTGACGCTACAAGCCGTGAAGCATACGAAAGCGCGGAGGCAAATTTCCTCTCTGCCGAAGCTAGCATAGAGATGATAACTGCGCAGATAGCTCAAACCGAATCCATGTTGAAAGAGAACAGAGCAAATCTCGGCTTTGCAAAAATTTATGCTCCCATGAGCGGTACGATTTCTTCCGTAAGCGTTAAAAAGGGGCAAACTCTAAATGCCAATCAAAATACGCCTACCATACTTCAAATAGCGGATTTATCAACAGTTACCGTAGAAGCGGAAGTTTCCGAAGCCGATGTTACAAAGTTAACAAAAGGCATGAATGTCTATTTTAAGACTTTGGGCAGTCAAAATGTATGGCGCACAAAACTTTCAAAAATAGAACCCACGCCTACCGTTACAAATAATGTCGTACTGTATAAAGCGATATTTGATGTGGAAAACAACTCGGGCGAACTTATGAATTCTATGACGGCGCAAGTGTTTTTTGTCATTTCATCGGCAAAAGATGCGCTTCTTATCCCCGTAACCGCAATATCAAAAAAAGACGACAGCCGCGCTGTGGTAATGCTTCAAAAAGCGGACGGCACGCTTGCCCCCGCACCTGTTGAAATTGGAGTCAGCAACCGTGTGCAAATTGAAGTAAAGTCGGGATTAAACGAAGGGGATACGATAGCTTCAAATTTCTCCGCGCTTGAAGACGTAAAAAAGATTGATATTCAAAACCGCACTAATACGCGGGTACCGTTTGGTATGATGCGATGAGTTTGATTGAACTCTCGCATGTTCACCGTCATTTTGGGAGCGGTGAAAATCAGATTACAGTTTTAAACGATATTAATCTTCGGATAGATGAGGGGGAATTTGTCGCTATTATCGGAGCGTCCGGCTCGGGCAAAACCACTTTGATGAATATCATAGGCTGCCTTGATAAATCTACAAGCGGTATATACAGATTTGATAGCAAAAATATAAGCAATCTAAACAGAAATGAGTTATCCGAACTCAAACGCGAATCATTCGGGTTTATCTTCCAGAATTATCATCTGATAAACTCTCTTACAGCTATTGAAAATGTTGAAGTGCCTTCAATATACGCATTCTCTTCAAAGCAAGAAAGACACAAAAGAGCAGCAGAGATTTTAGGCTCTTTAGGACTTGGCGAAAGACTCTATTTTTATCCCGCACAACTCTCCGGCGGTCAGCAGCAAAGAGTTTCCATAGCGCGCGCTTTGATGAACGGCGGAAAAATCATTTTGGCAGATGAACCCACAGGCGCACTGGATAGTAAAAGCGGCGAAGATGTCATGAATCTTCTTTTAAACCTTTCAAAACTTGGGCATACTGTCATTTTAATCACGCATGATGCCAAAGTAGCCGCTCATGCACATAGAATTATAGAGATAAAAGACGGTAAAATATTATCAAATTCTACTCCCGAACAGACAAAAAATAGCGATAGTGATAAAAATATCATCATAAAGCAACCATTTAGACAGAAAAAACCTGCTAAAATGCCGTTTAATCTATTCATGTATGAGATAGCAGAGGCTGTTAGTATGGCTGTAAGTTCGCTTAAGATAAATATTTTTAGAACTATCTTAACGCTTCTTGGAATTGTTATAGGCGTAGCTTCAGTTATAGCTATGCTTGCTATAGGAGACGGCGCAAAAAAAGAGGTGCTGAATAGTATAAGCTCTATGGGTACAAATATGATTATGGTTTTTCCCGGTATGCCTAACAGCCGTCATGGAGGCGGTTCCATAGAAACATTGGTTTTAAGCGATGTTGACGCTATTAACGCTTTACCAAATATCGTAGCCGCAATGCCCGAAGCAAGACGCTCGGTAACTCTTCGTTTCAACAATAACGACAGAAGTACGACTCTAAACGCTAACTCATGGGCATATCCTCATGTTCGCGAATGGAGTGTTGCGAAAGGTGTTTTTTTTACAAAAGAAGATGAGCAAAATTATGCCAAAGTTATAGTTTTGGGAGATAGCGTGGCAAGAGAGTTATTTGCAGGTGTTGAACCTGTCGGACAATATGTTTTGGTAAATAATATTATGTTTCAAGTTATAGGCGTTATGAGTAAAAAAGGAGCGTCGGCGATGGGAGATGATGAAGATGATGTTGTATTTACGCCCTACTCTACCGGCAATTTACATGTTATCGGGCAAAAATATCTGAGAAATATCAGGATAGGCGTTAAAGATACAAATAAAATAACCCAGACAGAAGAGAATATAAGAGAGCTGTTAATCAAGCGGCACGATATTGAGGATTTTCGCGTTCTTAACATGAGTTCTTTGATAGACAGTATGGAACAGACGCAAAATACATTTACGATACTTTTAGGCTCTATAGCCGCTATTTCACTTTTGGTCGGCGGTATCGGCGTGATGAATATCATGCTTGTTTCCGTTACGGAGCGCACAAAAGAGATAGGTATCAGAGTCGCAACGGGAGCAAGAAGCAGAAATATCATGCAGCAGTTTTTAATAGAAGCTTTGATAGTATCGGCATTTGGCGGACTTATAGGAATATTTGTCGGAATAACCGCCAGTTTTATCATAGAGTATTTCGGAATGCCTGTGGTTTACAGTATTCCACCTATAATGTTAGCATTTAGCTGTGCATTTTTTACAGGACTTATTTTTGGATTTTTACCAGCGCGAAAAGCTGCGGGACTTAATCCTGTAGCCGCACTTTCGGGAGAATAAAGATGAGATATATATTTTTAGCAGTGTTTACGGTTTTTTTAGGCGGATGCTATATGCGTCCGGATATGCTTCAAAGCGATATTCAAACGCCTGATGAATTTAGCGTTTTAACATCAAACACAAGCAATATTTCAAGTCTTTGGTGGGAAAACTTCAATTCGCCGACTTTGAATCTGCTTATACAAAAGGCTACTGCCAATAATCCGGATATACTTATAGCTCATGAAAATATTGAACAGGCGCGCTTATCGCTTGGTATCAGCAAAAGCTCATACTGGCCTCAAGCTTCTATAAGCGCCGGCACAAGCGGCAGCAGAAACGAAGCATATGAGAGCAAAGCGCTCACTTCAGAATCAACAAGCGCATCTATAAGGATAAATTACGAGATAGATTTATGGGGTAAAATAGCGGCAAATAATGAACAGGCGCGGGCGCGCTTTAATGCTACCAAATATGACACCGATGCGGTAACTTTATCTTTGCATGCTCTTGTCGCTCAAAGTTATTTTAATCTGCTTGCCGCAAATGAGAGGCTGAAAATAGCACATGACAACCTCAATATCAGTTCGCAGCTCATGCAAATCGTAGATGCTAAATATAAAAGCGGCAGCGTAAGCCTGCTTGATGTAAGCCGCCAAAAATCCTCTCTTCTCTCACAGCAGGCAAATGTAGAATCGCTCACGCTTCAAACATCTCAGGCAAAAAATGCTTTGGCAGTTCTAACAGGCGGTATTCCGCAAAGTTTTGAAACGACATTGGACTCTTTTTGGGATTTAAATCTTCCGACAATAGAAGCCGGACTGCCTTCAGAACTTCTTTTAAACAGACCGGATATTGCCCGAGCAAAAGTAAATGTAGAAGCTTCAAACGCCGCAGTTTGGGCAGCAAATGCAGATAGATTTCCAAGTTTTTCATTAAGCGGAAGCGGCGGACTTTCAAGCGATGCGCTTTTATCGTTTAAAGATCCAACCTCTATGCTCTCTCTGGCTTTAAATGCGGCATATACGCTTTTTGATGCGGGACGGTTGAAAGATTTAACCGACATAGAAATTTCCAAAACAAAAGCGGTAATACAAAGCTACAATAAAGTCATTTTAACGGCTTTGCAAGAGAGCGATGACGCATTATTGAACGCTGCATATCAAACTTCGCAGGAATCACTGCAAAAACAGATTGCCGAAGAGTCTTTACGCTCTTTGAATATTGCAAGCATGCAGTATAAACATGGCTCTATAGATTTGACCACGCTTTTGGATGCGCAAAATAAATATTTTTCATCGCGCGATTCGCTTGCGATGCAGAGGTTAAATCATTTAGATGCGCTTGTTACGCTCTATAAAGTTTTAGGAGGCGGGTGGAACGCCTCTTTTTAAAATGCAAACGATGATTTTTCATCTAAATTTCTGCACAGTATCTCTTCCAATACTACCGTGGCATACGCCCCTTTTGTCAGCGTAAAATCCATCTCAAACCATGCCTCTTCTTCTATATATTTATACTTAAAATCTTCTATAAAATTCCATGCAAAACGGCGCGAACCATCTACTCTGTCCAAACATACGTCATTATCATTAACGATTTCACTATCTATTTCTCCCGCCAATCCGCAGGCTCTTATAGCGCGGCTTCCAGCAAGAAAACCGGTAATTGTTATATCTCTCGCCAAAAAACGTTTAAGTTCCGCATCCAAATCATCGCACAAAAACGCCTTTCCATGTGGATAATGATGACAAACATCGCCCTTTAAAAGTTTAAAAAATTGCGGCTGGTTTTTTAACTCTTTTATAGTTTCTCTATCCCATTTTAGTGCGTTTTGGAGTTCTGCGATATTAAAACTTTCAAAATATTTGCTTATCTCAATTCTTTTAGCAAGCCATCGGTTAAAAAGTTCGCTTTGGTAAGCGCTGATTAAAAACTCTCTAAGTTTTGGATTTCGTTCTCTTTTTTCACCGATGAGTATAGCTTTGCCGAGTTCAAAATTATCGCCGTCTTTACCAAAACGCTGATAACCAAAATAGTTTGGATACCCTTCTTTTGCCGCTTTTTCACATGCAAACGAGAGTTTTAAAGCATCTGACGGAAGAGTTTTTTTCACTCTTATAAAAAAACGGTTGCCTTTTAAATGACCTATTTTTATCTTATTATCATGGTAATTCATGTTTAAAATTTTAATATTCGGATGCGAAAAATTTTCAAAAGATTTCGCATAATGTTTATGTATGCTTATATATTGTGTCGTCATGCCGTCTTTATCTTTTAAGCCGGCATAGCCAAAATCGCGTATTTTTGCACCGCTTATTTCACTAAAAATCCGCAGCATAGCCCAAGTAGTCAAATCTTTTTTTCGTACATGCAGTATAAGATGTTCACCGCTGCCGCTAAATTCGTAAAGCGGTATTTCGTTTACGACAAAATCATTTGAATTTTTGCTGAAATATACCTGCTTGATTGCGGCATGATTCATAAAAAAAAGTCTGCTCAAATCTTATCCTTCAAAATGGTGTTCTCTGCATTCGCTCATATACTCTCCTTCACATGCTCTGCCGAATATGGTAAGCGGGGTTTCTGTTTTTTCGGCAATCCGTAAAATTTTATCCGTATTTTTCGGCGCAAAAGCTATCAGCATTTCATACTCTTCGCCGCTGCAAAGGATATTTTTATCTATCTTCTTATCAAATTTCACACCAAGATTATTTAATGCGCAAAGCCGAGAAAGATCTTTACTGAGACCATCGGAAATATCAAGCCCGCAGCGTAGATATTTAGCTGCTTTCTTAATAAAATCAACTCTCAAAACAGGTTTTGCAAAGTGCGAATCAGATGAAATTTTACCGCCTCTTAAGAGATTTTCAAGCTCATGTCCGCTCTCTCCTAAAATGCCTGTATATGCCAAAATATCGCCTTTTTTTAAACCTGATCTATAAAGAGTATGTTTGCGTTTTTTGGAGATAATTGTTACTGATATATTAATTTTTTCACTTGAGATTGTATCGCCGCCTATGATTTTTATATCATATTTACGGGCAGTTTCAATAAAACCTTTTGAGAGCTGAGTTATATGTTTCAAGCTAAAATTTTTCGGCACGCCAACAGCTAAAAGCGCATATTTTGGCTTAGCATTCATGGCAACGGCATCAGAAATATTCACAAGCATAGCTTTTTGTGCGATTTGATATAAGTCAAGCCATTCGCGCTTAAAATGCGCATCTTCGCAAAAAAAATCTTTTGAATAGACCCATTTGCCTGCAACCGCACCATCATCGCCAATAAAATCATTTTGAAATTGTGAAATAAAAAACGACTCTTTATCCAAAAAATATCTCCAAAAAACAGAAATTTATTATTATAGTAGCAGCGTCTTTAATATAAGATTAGCTTCATTTTGTTACATTCGCACGCTTTTTTCATGCAAAAGGCTAAAACAAAAAATATATTAAGTGTTTTTGGGTTAAACTAAACAACTTTGCTTTAGGAGAGCGCATGCCGTATTTGCTTACTGTAAACGCATTTCGTTTTAACGCTAAAAACGATTTTCTGCCATACTATAAAAAATATGAAATAGCTACAGGCGAGGAAGATATACTGCTTGATGTTTTAAACGGTATAAAAAAATATGATAAAAATTTTACCTTTTCAACCAATCAGTTTATCGGCATTAGAGTAAATTCTTTTGTTGTTTCACTGAATATGCGTATCAAAACTCTCATAAAATTTTTAAAAACAGATACGATTACGATTGAGCCTTTAAGCGAATTTTATGCTTTAAATGACCTTGATATGGACATGAGCGCATTTTTAAAACAGTTGGATTATCTTGAACCGTTTATAGAAAATGACGACAAAGAGCAATATAAAGAGTTTGTATCTTACTATTTCGCTTCTCCTGCGATTGAGTTTGAGCGCGAATATTTCGGCGATTCGTTCATGCTGTTCGCTATGTTTTTGATTAAAAAATATCCTCATAAAAGATATGCCATACTTCGCATAGCTGCAGATGAGAAACGCGGTATATGGTTGCATACTTCCATAAAAAATACAATGCTTCTCTACTCAAAAGCGCTTGATATAGAAAATAGTATTTTTGAATTAAAAAGACAGATTTTACAATATGTTCCCGATACCAATGCTATAACCAAATGCGAAGCAAAACGCGCCGAGAATTTAAATTTTTGAGGTAAAACATGGCAAATTATATTATTTTTGACAAAATGGATAAAAAACTTATTACAAAACCTTTTAAATTGGCGGGGGAGACATTTTTAAGAGAGTTTTATATCGCAAACTATACTATAAAAACAGATATAACCGATATAGGCGCTGAAAATTATACGCTAAATCCGAAACTTTTTTCCAAAAGATTTGTTAAGATTTTAGCAGAGGCAGGCAAAAACGGCGAAACTGTTATAACTTATGACGCAAGTTCATATTTATCGCTGCTGCTTTCAAAAAGTTTTATCATGAATAATGCAGATGTAAAAAATGAGATGGATATATTTTTAAAACCGTTTGAACTTACAACCAATTTTTTAGCCGATACCGTACATGTAAATACTTTTATTATCAATCAAGAGACAATAAAACAGCTTAAAAAAGGACTTAAACACTCTTTTGACGGTTTTAAGGCAGCATTTTATTATGGAGCGGATATAAGAATAGACGAACGCTTCAATAAAGAGTTGGACAACTTTTTTAAAGCTATAAAACTGGAACGTGTAAAGTTTGGCAGAGAGTTTAAGCCGAGCGGATATGAACTGATGAGATATGCGCCTGAGAGCGCTTTTAAAATGGCGGGAAATATTTTACTTGACGCTTTTGACGGCGGCGCAGATTTTTTAATAGTAAGCGATGCCCGTATATTTTACATGATGGAAGCGAAGCGAAAACAGATAGCCAAAACGGTTGGACGCGAAATACCAATATATATATTAACGCTTCAACAAGTGGCTTTAATAGCGGCGGGAATTACAAAAAAGAGCATTTTGGGTTTTGATGCGCATAAGACAAAACCCGCGCTGCTCGGCTAAAACGGATTTTTAAACGGCTGTCGTTTTGTTTAATCCACGCCAAAATATCTGCAATTTTTTCCAAGTTTTATAAAAAATTCTAATTAAGACAAAAATAATCTCTTTTTTTAATGCCCGTCTAATCAATTATCTTGTAATATTTGCATGTATATAATTTAAAGGAGTTTTTATGCCAAAGATTAATCGTTATGTAGATATAGATACAGTTGAAAGAGAGTCTAAAAAAGATTATATAGATAGACACTCTCCGTTTGTTCACTGTGCGGCGTCTGCCAAAAAAGGCGAAAAGTTTGCCGTAACTGTAAAAGTCGGAAACGAATATTCTCATCCGGACGATTTTGACCACTATATAGCCAATGTCTCTTTATACAACGGCGAAACGCTTGTTGCAAGAGCTGATTTTGTAGCAGGCACACTTGGCGGTCAAGGCGCAAAAGGACAGTTGGAGGTAACTTTCAATATAATTCCGACAACTTCAAAACTAAATCTCACAGCTCATGCATACTGTACAAAACATGGTTTGTGGGAGAGTGATCCTGTGAGTGTTGAGATAACGGAGTAGTTTGATTAATGCCAAGCTGATTTTGGTTTGGCATTAATCGCTTTTATCTTTTTTTGAATAATAATTTCATCTCAATATATAAAAATTCAAGCTTTTAAACAGCTTTGATCTATATCCATAAAGTAGTTTTTTAAGTCAAGATAGGCTATTATTGCTCTCATGTTAAAGCTTGAAACCCTAAAAATGCTGCAAGAGTTGTATATATATCGTTCATTTGGTTTTACATACTATAAAAAACGCGATATTGCACCTCAAAAACCGCATATTTCCATACCAAACAACATGAATGAGTTGAAAAAAAGCGTACTTGGATGCTTCCTGTGCGATCTTTGTAAAATGCGTAAAAATGTAGTATTCGGCGAAGGCAATTTACATGCAAAGGTTATGTTTATAGGCGAAGGTCCGGGAGCATATGAGGATATACAAGCAAGACCGTTTGTCGGTAATGCCGGAGTGCTTCTCACAAAAATAATAGAAAATGTATTGAACTTAAAACGAGATGATGTTTATATCGCAAATATTGTCAAATGCCGTCCGCCCGAAAACCGCGTACCAACTCCCAAAGAAGCCAATATGTGCAAACCGTATATTTTAAAACAGATAGAGTTAATATCTCCTCATATAATTGTAGCGCTTGGTAACACAAGTTATCACTATCTTACAGGCGACGAAAGAGGTATTACAAAAGTACACGGCGAAATAATGGAGTATAAAAATGCTAAACTTATACCGACTTTTCACCCGAGTTATCTTTTAAGAAATGAATCTTCCAAAAAAGATGCTTATCAAGACATGTTAAAAGTAAAGGCACTGTTATGAAAAAAATATTTATTTTTATTATTTTATTATGTACGACAATATATGCTGTCAGCGATAAATCCTCTCCCATTCCACTCCCGAAAAGCATCTTTTTGGATACTGCCCCTGTAAAGTGCGATACTGCATGTTTGGGCAAACTCCTTGATAACGGAAAGTTTTTCAGCTTTATGGGAAGATACGATGAGGCATACTCTACGCAATATTTGGAAGAGAATTATCTTAATTATGCACAGATATTTAATATATGGATGGATTATGAATATGACTCTGAAAATATAAAACTTGCCGTTCTTGTACCGCAAAAAAGTATCAAAAATTATGCGCTTACATCTGTAAATGCCGCATTGGCTTATCTTTTCCGACAAAGAGGCGATTTTGAACTTGCCGTTTTTAACAGCGGAGACGAAAACGAAGAGTCTATAAGATCAACACTAAATGAGATGCGCAAAAACGGCTATTTATATATTATCGCACCTATAACGCAAGATGGAGCCGCTGCGCTGATTAAACACGGTTATGGCATGTATATATTTATTCCTACACTTCACAAATCGTTATATGAAGATGCGCCGAATAATATTATTTTCGGAGGTATTGATTATAATGCTCAAATAGAGGCTTTAAACGAAATCGCAAAAGAAGATATTATGATATTTTCAGGAGAGAGCAAACTGGAATTAAGCCTGAATGATATGGTAAAAAATCAAGAAAAAACGGTTAAAGAGACATACTATTTTTCAAGTCCAAAAGATAATTTTAAAAAATCGCTTGAAAAAAATAGAGAGTTAAATGCCTCTTCAATCTATCTGAATATGCCTCGTTTCATGTCAAGTTTGCTCGCTTCGCAACTCAGAGTTTACAAGCAATCTCCCTACATGCTTTTAACCACACAGATAAATTATCACCCAGATATTTTAAACCTCACTCAGTATGAGGATAGAAAAAATCTCTATTTGGCAAACTCTATAACTAAAATAGACCCTTATCTTGAGAGTATTAATGCGTTTTTGGGTAATAACATGGAGTATGAATGGGTTAATTACGCTATCTCTATCGGAACGGAATATATTAATATAAACTTTTTCAACGAAGATGTAGAAAAAATATTCAGTGAAAATATAAATACAAACGGACAGATAGAATATGATACGCGTATATTTAAAGCGGGGCAATTCGGCTTTACGGAGTTAGAGCAATAAGCTGCGTCTTGCGGCGCGCAAACTCAAATAAGCGTAATCTAAAAGGCTTTTTCCATTAATATTGCATCCGTGCCGTCAGGATAATATTTTGCAGCTATGCCGATTTTCATAAATCCCATTTTTTCATAGAGTTTAATTGCAGAATAATTTACCGCTTTTACCTCTAACATGAGAGTTTTTTTACCCGTTTTTTTCACATATGCAAAACTTTTTTCAAGCAGCTTCAAACCAATACCGCAGTGTTGAAACTCTTTTTTCACGGCGATAGAATAGATTCTTATTTTCATAGATTTTTTACGCGTTAAAAGCAGTATATATCCCGCCGTTTTATCTTTTATTTTGCAGATAAACAGAGGATTTTTTTTGGTATGGTAAAGAAAATTTTTATATGAAAGCGCAAATGAATTTTTATCAAACAGTTCATTTTCTATCTCACACAGAGCTTTTATGTCATGTTTGGCTGCGGCTTTTATTCTCATTTTTGGTAAATTGTATATTTTGCGATAAGCTTTTCGGGACGATAACTCATTTTAACCTTTTTTAAATTTTCAAAACCCATATCATCGCCGACATTGATATACTCAACCGCATATTTATCTTTAAGTACTTTTGAAAACTCGCGAAATAAAAACTGAGCGCAGCCAAGCGTCTCAAAATCCGTCTTTTCTATTATAATGCTTGCGATATGTTCATTTATCTTTTCACCGACAGTAAAACCTTTTAACGCTTCCCCGATAAAAAGGCAAATGCCCGTCAATTCCAACTCTTCATAATGCGCAAGCAATCTTTTTATAGCATTTTGTTCAAATAAAATACCTTCTAAAAATCTATCTTCTTCCTCTTTTGGCATATATTTAACTCTGTCATTTGTCCATTTGCGATAGAGTGCGCTTATCTGCGGCGCATGTTTTTTGGGTTCCAAAACTTCTACGCGTACATCAGAATAAGCCTTTTTAAATTTATTGATCTCATTTCTTTTGGAGTGATAATTATTGCCTTTAAGTTCTACCAAATCCTCGCTTTTATATACATAATCCACAAGCTTTTTTTCAACAATATAGTCGGCAAGCAGTTCAAACATTACCGTACCTTCCTCCAAAAAATCCGTAAAACCTTCCAATATCTTCTCATGTACATAATCAATACGCGAATAATAGTTAGATGTATTATTTTCATTCATAATCTTAAAGCATTCCACGATAGCATCATTTATTTTATCTTTTTTGCCAAGCGGCGGCAATAGCATAGAGATTTCGCTGCCTTGCATGATAAACAGACAAAAAGTATCATTAATAACGCTGTAAAAACCGCTGGCTGACGAGAGCCATAAATAATTTGCGGCAAATGTATAATCGCTAAGATCAACATTTGTCTCTTTTAAATACTCTTCCATGAGAGGCTTTGCGTACATATTAAAATGTCTTAATTCATAATTTAATATTTGCAGAGTGGGCATCTGTCCATATTCCTTTATTGGCATTTTGGATAATTCCTCGCCGCATAGGGTTCGGACAGACTAAAGTCTTGGGCGAATCTTGCGAAGCAAAAAACAAATGAAATTATAAGCGCATGAAGTTTAAATTCAGTTGATAATTTGAATTTTTAGTATCTGTTTTAAACAATAAAAAGGAGGTAATTACGGAAATTTTTTATAAAGACTTATCTGTCGTCAAAATAAGTACGATTTTAACTTATCTGACGCTGCATGACAAAAAAATCAAATTTATTCGCGGTAATCGCTGTCATAATCTACATCGTATTCGTCATCGTCTTTGTAAAGCTCGCTGTCATCGTCATCGTCTTCAAAATTTTCATCGTCTTCAAAATCAATATCATCATCAAAATCATCATCCCAATCTTTAGCAAAATGCAACTTTTCCATATTATGTCCTCTTTGATAAAATTGTTCCGCTATTATAACACAAAAAGTAAATTAAAAATTTATATGATAATCTCTTTTAAAATATCCAAATCAAAACCGCCAAGAGCAGAAAAAGTGTTGCTGCCCTGTTTGGACAAAAGCGTAATTTTACGGATTTTAAGAGCATTTAATATCTGTGCGCCGATACCCCGTTCTTTTATATTGTCCCTTTTGGCTATATTTAAAAATATAAGCACTCCGCCGTTTTTTTTCAAATACTCTACCGACCTGATAAGCGAATCGTATGTCTTATCCAGCGACAACAACTCTATATCTTTTAATACATGATGAAATTTTACTGCCGTATTTTCCGTAATGCCGCCGAATATAAAAGCTGTATGTATATTTTCCAGATGGTCTATAAATTCTATTTTTTTTACATGCTCTCCCATAAATTTTGTATCCGCACAAGAGCTTTTATGTATTAGGGATTCATGTTTTAAGCGATAGCTGATAATCTCTGCTATGGAGACCATTTTAAGATTATATTTTTTGCAAAAAATATCAAGATCATCTCTGCGCGCCATTTCGCCGTCATCTTTTACTATTTCGCAAATAATGGCATTTTCACCGACTCCCGCTAAACGACAAAGATCTATAGAGCCTTCGGTATGACCTGTTCTGACCAATACGCCGCCTTTTTTAGCAATAAGTGGAAATATATGTCCCGGGCGCACTAAATCTTTGGGGGAGCTTTGTGGATTATCTATAATCTTTATCGTCATGTCGCGTTCGCGCGCAGATATGCCCGTTTTTGCAGTTTTTGCGTCCACAGAAACAGTAAAAGCCGTTTCATGAGCAGAACTATTGTTTACTACCATAGGGGTCAATTCAAGCCTTTTGGCTGTATCTTCCGTGATGCTCATGCAGACCAATCCTTTGGCATGAGTTATCATAAAATTAACCTTATCGGTAGTAGAAAAGTGCGCAGCATATACTAAATCGCCCTCGTTCTCTCTATCTTCATCATCTACTATAACGATCATCTTGCCGTTTTTTATATCTTCAACAGCTTCATGCACTCTTCTATAGGGCATTATATTTCCTTTAAAAAACTTAAAAACAGAGACGAATTATACTATTTGCTTCTTGACAAACAATTAAAAAGTTACTATAATTCCGTCCTCAATGTTTGTTTCGGACTAAAAATGTAACATTCATTGGGGTGTAGCCAAGCGGTAAGGCAACTGGTTTTGGTCCAGTCATTCGGGGGTTCGAATCCCTCCTCCCCATCCAACGTGTCGCGGGATAGAGCAGTCCGGTAGCTCGTCGGGCTCATAACCCGGAGGTCGGCGGTTCAAATCCGCCTCCCGCAACCATATAAAAATCACTTAACCTTAAATGACTTCAAAACCTTTCAAAAGACCCTTAAAATCATACTTTGTAATCATATCACAAAATACAAATAAAATCAATTAACCACAAATATGCTATAATTTGGGCAACCATAGGGTAACCAAAATTAGAGGCGCAATAATGGAAAACAGATTTATAAAAAGTAGTCCAAAATATGACGGCATATACCACAAAGTTTTATCAAGCGGCGATTTGACCTATTACATACGATATAAGCAAGGCAGGATAAATAAAACCGTTAAGATAGGCAAAAAAAGCGAGGGCATAAACATAGCCTTTTGCCATCAACAGAGAAACGACATCATCAATAAAGCCAAATTTGGTGAAGCCGCTCCGATAATTAAGCATAAAAACAAAAGCGGCATTGCCTTTGACGATTTGATAGACAAATACATTCAGAGTAAAAACAACTCAAAAAAGCAAACCAACGCTTACAAAGCCATCAAAAATATCTTTGGTGATAGCCATTTGGACGAAATTACAGCCGAAACGGTGGACAAATTCAAAAGCAAACTTATCGGTAACAACAAAGCGCCAAAGACAGTCAATAGTTATTTACAGCGCATAAATTCACTATTTGATTTCGCTATTGATAGAGAGCTATTTAAAGGCTTAAATCCTTGTAAAAAGATAGGCAAGTTAAAAACCGATAACACCCGTGTAAAGTTTTTATACACCGATGAAATTACAAAACTCAAAGAAGCCCTAAAAGATAAACCAATGCTTTTACTGTTTGTAGAGTTATCTTTAAGCACGGGCGCAAGGCTTTTAACAATAACCAGCATAACCAAAAAGGATATTAACCTCATCGCACGCACTATTCAGTTACAAAATCACAAGAGCAAAAACAGTTACACAGGCTTTATATCCGATAGCCTTTTACCGCTTTTAGAGCAACGCTATAAAGAACTTAAAAGTCCGAATGATTTATTACTTGACACACACGGACGTTCTATACAAAAGCAACTCCAGCCACGCCTAAACAAGCTATTTAACGAGGGACTTGATACAAGAGACGCTAAAAACAGAGTGGTTATCCACACATTGAGGCATACATTCGCAAGCCATTTAGCTATCAAAGGCATACCAATATTTACGATAATGAAGCTTTTAGACCATAAAGACATTAAAGACACGTTGAGGTATGCAAAGTTAGCACCCGATAACGGATTAGAGGCGGTAAAAGAGTTATGG
>JAISXY010000033.1 GCA_031270285.1 Campylobacteraceae bacterium | reverse complement strand
CGGCATATACGCAAACTCCAAAATGGCTTGATACGGCATGGCATCTTTTTCTGCCTATAACAGTTGTAATTTTCGGCGGGATAGGAAGTATGATTTTATATGTCAGAGGTCTTAGTATAACCATACTTAAAAGCGATTACTTTTTTTTCGCCAAAGCAAGAGGCATTGAAGGGAGAAATCTTTTAAGATATATTATTCTGCCAAATCTCATGCCGCCTCTTGTTACAATGCTGGGCTTATCGCTTCCCGGACTTATCGGCGGCAGTGTTATTTTAGAGTCTATATTTTCCATAAACGGCATGGGACTTCTATTTTATCAAAGCGCTCTGGCTCGCGATTATCCTGTCATTATGGGTATTTTGGTCATATCATCTTTTTTAACCCTTCTTGGAAATATGCTGGCTGATTTTTACTTAAGCATTATAAATCCGTACTTTAAATATGCCAAAAGGTAAATTGTATTAATTCTTAAATATTAAACTTAAAAACACACCAAATTTTAAGCATTTTTGGAAATAATTACGCAACGAAAAAACAGTATTATATTTTAAAAAAGGACAGTTATGGAAAAAAGAACAAAAATTTTAGCAACGGTAGGACCTTCAAGCGATTCGGTAGAGATATTGGAAGGATTGATAAAAGCGGGGGTTAATGTCTTTCGTCTAAATTTCAGTCACGGCTCGCATGAATACCATTCGCAAACTTTTAATAACATCAAAGAGGCTGAAAAAAGAGTCGGCAAAAGAGTCGGTATTTTGCAAGATTTATGCGGTCCGAAGATAAGAGTCGGAAAATTAAAGTATGATTTTGAACTGAAGCAGGATGATTTTTTGGAGTTTCATACGCAAGAGATAGAGGGAGAAAAGATTGATGACGGACGCTACAAGCTCAGCATAAATCAGCCTCAAATTTTAAAACTTTTAAAAATTGGGGAGCTTATTTACTTGTACGATGGAAACATACAAACAAAAGTAGTAGCGGCAAATGATGATTTTATTACCGCGCAGGTGCATAATTTCGGCAGACTCTCCTCAAATAAGGGCGTAAATTTTCCAAACACCAAGATAAATATAGATGTCATCACCGAGAAAGATAAAAATGATTTGATTTGGGGCGTAAAACATCATGTGGATTTTATAGCTATCTCGTTTGTACAGAGAAAAGAGGATGTTTTATATGCTAAAGAGTTACTAAAACAAAACGGCGGCAATGCGCATATTTTTGCAAAAATAGAGAAATTTGACGCGGTTGAAAATATAGACGGAATATTGGAAGCAAGCGACGGCTTGATGGTAGCGCGCGGTGATTTGGGCATAGAAGTGCCTTATTATAAAGTGCCAAGCATTCAAAAAAGCATCATAAAAAAAGCAAATGCCGCTTCCAAACCGATAATAACAGCAACGCAAATGCTCCTTTCCATGACGGAAAAAGAGACGGCAACACGCGCGGAAATCAGCGATGTGGCAAATGCGGTGCTTGACGGAACAGACGCTGTGATGCTCTCGGAAGAGAGCGCAATAGGCAAAAATCCCATACATGTGGTAGAGACAATGTCAAACACTATAAAAGAGACTGAAAAAATCTATAATTACAATAAATTCTCAAATGTCGCCTTTTTTGACGAAACGGATGTGATAGCCTCATCAACGGGAATGCTGGCTCAAAGACTTGATGTAAAAGCTCTTATTTGCATCACAGGTTCCGGTAAATCGGCAAAAAAAATGGCAAGATATAGAATCAAAAATGATATTTATGCAGTATGCCATGACGAAAAAGTGGCTCGCTTGCTTACGATAGCATGGGGCATTGAACCGATACTTGTCATAGAAAAATCAACTCTGAACGGAATGCTCTCAAGCACATTTACAAATGCTCTTAAAGCGGGGTGGATTGACAAAAATCACACATATATATTAACGGCGGGCTATCCTGCGGGAGTTGAAGGAAGCACAAACTTTATCAGAATCGTGAAAGAGAGCGAGATAGACTATCTGGCATCTTTAGAGGCTTAAAGACAAACAGAAACTTATTTTATCCAACAAATATTCGTAAAAATTAATTTTATTCTAAAAGTTATGATAAAATTATAAAAACGTTTTTTTGATGAGGATTGCAAAATGAAAAGATTATTATATGTTTTCTATATTGCGGCAGCTGTATTATTGTTTTCAGGATGCGCCGATAAAACAGTGCATAGCGGACAGAGCGCAAAACAGTTTAGATTTTATGGCGTGAATAATTTTGAGTTTTTAGAATTTTATACTGCGGACGGATATCATACGCCTTCACAGATTAGAGATATGCTCAATAAAAGAGTGGTTGAATTATTGATTGAAAAAAATCTTTTATCCATAGACAAAACGGCTGATGCCATAGGAATAGATGTCAAATACACAAGGCGATATATCGGTGATAACTCCGATAAGAAAACGTATGCGCTCTCTTATCCGTTTTTCTCATATTCAATTAAAATTATCAACGGTTTTAACTTTGAGGTGAAAACCGTTGAGAAAAAAAATGTCCCGTTTAAAGGGAGTTTGTCTATGAACATGAAGCTTATAGCCTCACAACTTACGGATAAGCAATACGAAAAAGAGTTCATAGAATCATTTGCAAACATAATAGTAAACGATATTGAAAAACTCATATTATAACAAAGAAAACATCGCTGATTTTAAGGATTAGGTATGACTTTTCAAACAATAGAAAAGATAGCCCTGAAACAGCAAGGCGCACTCAAAGAGTACAAACCGAGCTGGGATTCTACGCTTTTCTGGATAGGCAGCAGAATGTTTGTGCTTGTCATGCATGACGATAAAACGCCCATGATGAATTTTAAAAACGATCCGTTTGTCAATATACATTTGAGAGAAAAATATCCTGATATCACCGCCGCTTATCACATGAATAAAAAACACTGGAACACTCTATACTACAAACACTCAAATATTGATGAAAAATTTTTAGAGCAGCTAATACGCGAATCCTACGAAATAGTTTTAAACTCGCTCACCAAAAAAGAGCAGCTTATGATAAAAGCACAAGAGTATTAAACTGCCCTTAATATATTTTTCGCTATTATTTTGCCCTTATATAAATCCACCCAGTAAAGGATAGCTATGTACGCTATTATCAGAAACGGCGGGAAGCAGTATAAAGTTCAAGAAGGCGACTATTTAAATGTGGACAAACTTGACGCTCAGCCGAAGGATAAGATTGAAGTTACGGAAGTTTTAGCCGTTGGAGGCGAAGAACTTAAAGTCGGAACTCCATATGTTGAAGGTGCAACTGTAGA
>JAISXY010000089.1 GCA_031270285.1 Campylobacteraceae bacterium | reverse complement strand
TGCTTTTTCAAGTCATTCCTAAAATCACTCTGAAAGCTTTTATCCTCGCTCATCTTTCTATAGTTTTCAAGCGGAAATTTAGAATCCACACATATAAGTCCGACAGGCTCGGGAGCTTTTATGACCGCATCTGCCATGCATGAGTTTGAAAGCGTAAACTGTATGTCGTACAGATCCCTTCTTTCGCCGAAAATTGACTTTAATATGGCGTTTAACTGTACTTCGCCGAAAATCCCGCGCGTCTTTTTGTCGGTCAAGATGCTCTGCAGAGAAACCACTTCGCCGCTTAAATTTTCTATGGTTTTTTGCGCTTGGTTGATTTTGGCGATGCCGATTATTATCTCTTTAAATGTTTTGTCTATATTTTCAAAGCCGCTTTTCAGGCGGTTTTCAACTTTTTCATTAATTTTTTCCAATCTCTCATCTACTTTTTTAGACAAACTCTCAAAATCTTTCGCACTTTGAAGCTGTTGCTCTTTCAATGAAGCGCTTATTTTCTCTCCCAAAACTTCCAGCTTCTCATGTAAAAACGTATTCAGGTTTTTTTGCATAATTTCCAAAGAGGTTGATATCTTGATAAATAGTTCCGCATTTTTTTCTATCTGTTCTTGTACCGTTTTTGCGCTTTGAAGCTGTTTTGCGTCAAATGAAGAGAGTTTTTCGTACCAAAATTCCCTCATTCTCTCCTGTTCAATTTGATTTTTTGCTTCCAAATAGTCAAGTTTTTGAGAAATGCTTTTCGCTTGCATGTAAATAAAAATGCAAAAAACAGCCAAGATTATTAAAAAACTCACAATAACGGCGCTTTCTATACTCATGTCCTACTCCACATCTAACGGATCTAACACCTCTTTTTTGAAGCGTATAATCTTTATTTTTTGATTTAAGTCGCGGTTTTCCTCCATGAGTATAAAATATTCACTCCATAGCGCATTTATATCGCGGCTGTGATAATATATCTGATTTTTGATATAAATCATCGGCAGCAACAGTAAAAAACCCACTATCATAACCGCATATGTATATAAAAGAAATTTTAAAGAGAGATTTGTCTCTGTTGATTTTTCACTATCATCGCTATTGTTTACATGTAAAGCTATATCTTTATAACTCTCTAACTCTTTTTTGTCATGCATGCACGCCTCTTTTTATATAAAATGCTCTGAGTTTTGAACTGCGGCTTCTTGGATTTGCTTTTACCTCTTCGTTAGTCGGTTCTAAAGCTTTTTTTGTGATTATCTCTCCTAATGCATGGTTATTGCCACACTCGCATTTAAGGGCTTCGGGCAGACAGATGCAGGATTTAGCCCATGACTTAAATGTCTGTTTTACTATTCTGTCTTCTAACGAATGAAACGAAATGATACACACTATACAGTCTGTTATTTTACTGTTTTGAATACTTTTCAGCAACTCTTCAAGTTCTTGAAGTTCTCTATTGACCTCTATCCTGACAGCCTGAAATACCAATGTAGCCGGAGAAACGCTGCGCCCGTTAAAATGCCCTCTTCTTCCAACCAAATCAGCCAGAGTTTTAGCGTCTTTTACGGGCTCTTTCTCTCTTTTGTCGCATATAAGCTTGGCTATTTTTTTATACTCTTTTAATTCGCCGTAATCTCTTAAAATCCTCTCAAGCTCATTTTTCGGATATCTGTTTACAACTTCGTATGCGCTTAAATTTTGCGCCGTATCCATGCGCATATCAAGGTTTAAAGAGTCAAACCCAAAACCTCTCTCATTTTTGTCCAATTGCAGGGAAGATACGCCAATATCAGCTAAAATACCACATATAGGCAAATGTTCGTATTTGCCGATAATACTGCTGAAATTTTTATGTTCTATCGTTACTCTGTCTTTAAACTGTTCAAATCTCTTTTTTGAAAACTCTACAGCCTCTTCATCGCGGTCGCAACCTATCGCATGCAAAGATTTTTTTTCACTCAAAAGCGCATAAGTATGTCCTCCGTAACCGAGCGTACAATCTACCAAATATCCGTCTTTTAAGGATTTAAAAATAGTTTTTACCTCATCTAACATGACCGGTATATGCGGAACTTGCAGCAATTTTTCCTCTCATGAATAATTTATAGGATATAATACACAATTTAGCTTTCAAAAAGGTTGAATATTGTGCAAAAATATTTAGTAAACGAGTTAAGTGAAATTTCGCTCTCTATGTTCAGAAAAAATTTTTTTGGTATCTATCATGGCTCTATATCGGCAAGAGTAGAGCAGAACAAATTTATTATCAATAAGAAAAATGCGATTTTTGACAGGCTTAACGAAAATTCGCTGGTGGAACTTTATTCTAAAAAAGATTATAGATGGAATGATGCGAGTATAGATGCGCATATACATCTTGGCGTATATACAAATATCAGCGAAGCAAAATACGCTTGTTATGCAATGCCGCCATACACAGTAGCATATTCGCTAAATCATAACAATATCATTCCTAAAGACTATTTCGGACTGACTTTGATAGGTAAAACTAACATTTACGACCCGAAACAGTTTGACGACTGGTACGAAAGAGCAGATGTGGAAATATATAGATATTTTACGGAAAAAAATACTAACATAATAGTCATAAAAGGTTACGGCGTTTTTGCATATGACCGCGATATACACTCTTTGGCAAAAAATGTCGCTTTGATAGAGAATACATGCAGGGTTTTGCTGTTAGCAAAAGATGAAAAACAGCTCTGATTTTTAGAAAATATAAAACAAACTAACATTTTCACTAACAAAATCACTTTTTCTTATCAAAAAAATAGAAAGAAAAGCCCATTTTAAGTTATTTTAAACACTTTTAAGTGTACAATCTAACAATTTTAGTTTGTTATAAAAGGATACTCTTACATGATTACTTGGATGCAGCGCCACAAAAAATATTTGATAGTAACAGTTTGGATTAGCGTTATCGCATTTGTGGCAGCAGGTTTTATAGGCTGGGGAGCTTATGATTTCAATCTTACCAGATCATCTTCCAAAGCCAAAGTAGGCGCTCACACGATAAGCAAACAGGCATTTCAACGGACTTATGATAACTATTTCAACTACTACAATAATGAGAGATTTAATGGTGAACTAACAGAAGAGTTAGCAAAAAATGTGGGTTTGGACGAACTTGTTTTAAATGTTCTAATAGATGAGGCTATACTTCTTAATCTTGCAGACGAACTCGGCATAACAGTATCGGACAGCGATATAATTGAACTTATAACGACAAATGAAAACTTTCAAGTAAACGGTTCTTTCAATAAAGATATATACTATTTAGCGCTTCAAAACTCAGGACTTAAGCCCGCATCCTATGAAGAGATGCTAAAAAAACAGGCTGTATTAAATAAATTGTATAGTATAGTCATGAACTTTCCCGTAACAGAACTTGAAAAAGAGATATTGGGCGCTGCTATGTTCATGGAAGATAGACTTTCAATTGCCGCCGTTACCGTCAGTGATAATGAACTTAAAATAGACGAAAATGAGATAAAAACATATTGGGAGATGAGTAAAAATAGTTTTCTAACGGAAAAAGTTTACAATTTTGAGACTATTTTTGTGCCGCTCTCTAAAGAAAAATTGAGCGAAGATGACATTAAGGTTCATTACGAAGAGGTAAAATATTTTTACAAAGACAGCGAAGATAGAGTATTAGAATATGCGGAAGTAAAAAAAGATGTGGAAAAGGCTTTAAGAATTAAAAATACCGAACAAGAGGCGCTTAAAACTTACCTGTCATTTAAAAAAGGCGAGCGCATATCTGAAAAAAACATAACCGTTAAAGAGTCAAGCGGTGATTATGATACCTCTCTTTTTAGCGATATAAGTATCAACGAAGTTTTGCGTCCGATACAAAAAGATGACGGCTGGGAAATTTTAAAACTTACAAGCATTGATATGCCGTCTCCAAAATCATATGAAGAGGCAAAAGCACAGATAATCTCTATACTCAAAGCAAATAAAAAAGTGGAACTTTTAGCGCAAAAATCGCTCTCAAGACTGAACTCTTTTAAGGGAACTGATTTGGGATTTGTTACAAGAGATGAGGATAATATCACAGGTCTTACAACTGATCAGTCCAGACAATTTATCAATACCGTATTTAACTCTAAAGATAAAAAAGGTTATGTAATGTTGGGCGACAAGGCTTATTTATATAATATTTTAGAACAGAGATTGCCAAACAGTAATACACTTGCACAAAATGATAAAGATCTTGAAAACGCCATAAAACAGATTAGAGAGTTGGAGATACGACAAAAACTCATTAATACGCTGAAATCCAGATATAAAATTCAGCTATATTAAAAAAGGATAGTGTTTATGACAATTTTAGGCATTGACATAGGTTCCACCAAAGTTTGTGCTATCATCGCTCAAAAAAGCGATTTGGGTGATACAAAGATACTTGGTGTCGGTATTGCAAAATCTCAAGGTTTAAAAAAAGGTGTTATTACCAATATTGACCTCGCTTCCAAATCCATCAAAAGCGCTATCGGTGAAGCTAAAAGAGCTGCGGGAATGCAGTTTGAGAGAGTTATTGTCTCTCTTTCCGGCTCTTATGTTAAAAGTATGGACAGCAGCGGTATTGTAAATATACCAAGCCGCGATATAGGCATACAAGAGATAACGCGCGCCATACAGGTAGCTGACTACAACGCCACTATACCGCAAGAACATGAAAAACTGCATGTTCTGCCTTATAACTTTATAGTGGACGGTCAAGAGTTTATAGAAGATCCGCTTGGCATGAACGGCAGCAGACTTGAGGTACAGGTACATATTATTACGGCGCAAAGGTCGTCTTTAATAAATTTAAAAAAAGCTGTTAAACTTGCGGGCATTGAGATAGATAATTTAGTACTCAACAGTTATGCTTCAAGTATAGCCGTGTTAGGTCATGACGAAAAAGAGCTTGGCGTTGTTGTTATAGATTTGGGCGGCGCTACATGCAATATGGCCGTACATGTAGGAAATTCTATACGATATAATGACTTTTTGGGTGTTGGTTCGGTAAATATAACAAATGACCTCTCTATGGCGCTGCATACGCCGCCATTTTCTGCCGAAGAGGCTAAAATAAAATACGGCTCTTTGAAAACTACATCCAACGAATTAATAAAATTACCTATAATCGGCGATGAACATTCCACTCATGAAGTCTCTTTGGAGATGGTTTCAAAAGTAATATACGCAAGAGTAGAAGAGACTTTGATGATACTGTCCAATTCGCTTGACAGAAGCGGCTATAAAGATAAAATCGGCGCAGGTATCGTACTTACAGGCGGCATGACAAAACTTGAAGGCTTAAGAGAACTTGGTAACGCAATATTTAATATGCCCGTGCGAATAGCCAAACCAAGGGAGATGGAAGGGTTGTTTGAGATTTTAAGAGATCCGGGATTTTCTACGGCAGTTGGTTTGGTACTCTACGGCAGCGGTCGTTTTACGCCTTATGAAATAGACTCAAATAAAAAATTACGATACAAAAACGAGATACTTGAAGAGGGTAAAAATGTCAACACACTATTGCCGGACGAAGACGAAAATGATATATTTTCCGGAGATGATATACGATTAGAGAAAAATAGAAACAGTTTAGCCGATATAAACAAAAAGCCAAACAAGGTTGTGGTGTTTTTAAAAAATTTATGGCACCGCTTGACACAACTATTCTAAGGGGAGATGATGAGTAATTTTAAGATTGAAGAGACAAAGCATGTCTATGGCGCAAAGATAAAAGTCATAGGAGTCGGCGGCGGCGGCGGTAATATGATTAACCATATGATAAAAGAGGGTATCAGCGGGGTTGATTTGATAGCTGCCAATACAGATGCGCAGGCTTTGGAAAACTCGCGTGCCGCCGTAAAAATACAAATTGGCGAAAAGCTTACGGAGGGTTTGGGTGCGGGTATGCGTCCTGAGATAGGCAAACAAGCCGCTCTTGAAAATTATGAAGAGATAAAAAGTGCTCTTGAACATGCAGATTTGGTATTTATAGCTGCCGGTTTAGGCGGAGGTACGGGTACGGGAGCTGCTCCTATCGTTGCGCAAGCTGCAAAAGAGATTGGGGCATTAACTGTGTCCGTAGTAACAAAACCTTTCATGGTTGAGGGCAAAAAGAGAGCTAAATATGCCGAGGAAGGTTTGATTGAACTTGAAAAAGAGAGCGATTCTATAGTTGTTATACCAAATGAAAAACTTTTAAGTATTATAGATAAAAACTTTGGAATTGCGGAAAGTCTTAAAATGGTGGATAGCATACTCAGCAGAGCCGTTAACGGAATGAGTGATATTATCCTATCTCCCGGTATTATAAATGTTGATTTTGCCGATGTTAAAACAGTTATGAGCCATCGTGGTATGGCGCTGCTCGGCGTTGGCGAAAGCACAGGCAACGATGCGGCAAATGAAGCTGTTAAAAATGCCGTCCAATCGCCTCTTTTAGATGATGTGTCTATAAACGGCGCTCTTGGCGTACTTGTGCATTTTTACTCTCACCCCAAAGACTGCTCGCTTAGCAAAATAAATGAAGCCATGTCTATCGTATATGCGGCGGCTGATGAAAGTGCGGATATAATATTTGGCGTTACATCGGATGAAAATGTAAAAGATAATTTCGTAAGAGTTACGATTATTGCAACAGGCTTCGAAAACAAACTCGCTAATGTTATAGCGCCGACATCTGTCCCATCATTGCCCAGACCGCTCATGAGAAGAACATCCGGAGGCGATACTGTAGAAGAGTTTTTAGATACGCCGACAATTTTTAGAAGAGGGGAAGATTAATTTTTTATTCTTTTTTGCACGGGATTTTCTCCCTTTCTCCCGTGCAAATCTGCTACAAATTATAAGATTCTATTTCAAAATCAGCCAGATTCGTCTGAAAAACAGACTCACCTGCGATAGTAAAATCACTTTCATTACGATTTCACTCCATCCATGTACGCTTCTAAACTCCGTAGTTGCCGTTACTTCCGCACCGCTTCTTTGAGCTTCTACGATATATGGCGTAAAATATAAAACAAACGCCAATGACCCAAGCAGCGCAATAAACAGTATAACCGCACTTATAAAATCATGTTTTTTAATTTTATACAGATATATTTCGTATGCAGTGATTAAAAGCATGCAAAGCATCAGTAAAACATTGAATTTTAAAAATATCTGCGTCATTAAAATGCCGCTTTGATAGTGATTTAAAACTCCTTCGCCCAAAAACGAAGACGGGTAAAATATCACAGGTGCGACAAGCATTCCAACTGCTATTTCAGAGCCTATACAAATCCCCAATAACAACAGATACGTCGTAAGCAGACTTTTTTGCCAAGATGATTTCATTTTTATCCTTTCATGATAAAGCCTCTATCAAGTCCGCTCAAGTCTTGATAGAAGCTGTAATTTGTTATTTTATTCTCTTTAAAAAAATTCTCCAAGCTATTTTTTTGGTCATATCCCATCTCGCATGCAAGCGCTAAAACACGAAGTTTTTGAGACAGCAAAATGATATTTTTCAGTATCTCATCTCCCTGTTCTCCGCCAAAAAGCGCACTGTGCGGTTCGTTTAGCACATGTTTTTCAAGCTCTTCTTTTGTTGAAATATACGGAGGATTTGAGACTAAAATCTGCGGCGGAGGAACTCCGTCCAGATAACTTGTTAAGTGAAATTTTATCCTCTTTTCCACGCCAAATTTTTGCGCATTCAGTTTGGCTAACTCTATAGCTTTTGGCGATATATCTGTGGCATCTATACTGATTTGCGGCAGCAAAAGAGCTAACATGATACTGATAACTCCGCTTCCCGTGCCGATTTCAGCTACTTTTGACGCTTTATACTCTTTGATAAGTTCTACTGTTTTATCTACTAGTATCTCAGTCTCCGGACGCGGCACCAAAACGCCCTTTTTGATGATAAACTCCCTTGAGTAAAAAGAGGCTTTTTGCGTGATATACTCCAAAGGCATGTGTCCCGCTCTTTGTTTGACCCATGTAAAAAAGCCCTCCGTATCGTTCACTTCAAAGTCATCATGGGCTATCAAAAAAGCATCGTCTTTTTGCATCCATTCGCGAAGCAGTATTATAGCCTCTTTTTTTGGATTTTGAACACAAAGCATGGACGAGGCTTTTTGCAATGCCTCCTTAACGCTTAACATTATTTTACGACATCTGCGCCAAGCGCTTTCAATCTCTCAACCAAAGGCGGATGCGTATGATAAAAAATAATATATAAAAAATGGGAACGCGGAAAACTTTTATTTTCATCTGCAAGTTTTATAAGCGCCGACGCCAAAGCCTCTTTGCTTTCGCATTCGCTGCCGTATTCGTCCGCTCT
>JAISXY010000057.1 GCA_031270285.1 Campylobacteraceae bacterium | reverse complement strand
ATTTGAATAATTAAGAATACGAAATGTCGAAAAGAGGTATCACCATGAACATTGTCATACAAAATATGCTCGAACGCCGAAGCGTACGGAAATACAAGCCGGATCAAATTTCGGACGAAGATTTGAACATCATTCTTGAAGCAGGGTTGTACGCCCCCAGCGCCGGAAGCCGCCAATCGGCGATTATCGCCGTGTGCCAAAACGCCGAACTAAACGCCGCCCTGGGCAAAATCAACAAGGCGGCTTTTACGGGCAGAAATTCTACGGAAACCGCATACATTTCCAAAGACCAACCGAGTATCGCGGACAACGCCGCAATTCAAAGCGGCTTTTACCATGCGCCCACAGTGCTGACCTTGTTCGCGCCAAAGAATTTCCTCTATTCCGTAGCCGACTGCTGTGTCGCCGCTCAAAATATTATGCTTGCGGCTCATTCCCTCGGCGTTGGTTCCTGCATGGTTGCCCGCGCCGAAGACACCTTCTCAAGCGAATTGGGACGGCGGCTTCAAAAAGAATGGGGTATAGATGAAACTTACGAGGCGAAAATCCACGTAACCTTGGGTTATCCCGCCGATGCCGCGCCGCCTACGGCAAAACCCCGTAAAGAAAGACGGATTATCAGGGTAGGAGCGTAAATATGAGAGGCGTTTTCAGTCCGCTACAGCTAAAACCAGCAATGCTATGACTTAAACCACATCGTATCTATCCAACCGCTTCGCGCTTAAAATCTCTTTCATAAGGCGCTCTTTTATCTGTTTTTATATACTTTCCACTCTAAAAAGCGTTGGTCGATTGTCTTTTTTATCAGATCGTAATTTTCCCATGTATCTTCTACATGATACGCGCTCGCGTATTCAAAGCCGTTTGCTTCGGCTTTCGCGTCAAATACATTGCAAAAGTCGTCTGTATAGTCGCTATATTTTTGCGTAAAGGATTTGTCGTCCATATAGTAATCTTGCGTAAAAGCCTGTCCCAGATCGTTTAGATCGTAGTCGCAAAACTTTTCGTCCTGATTGCGAATAAGATACTCCGCGCCGCTCATCTCACGCCTTTTCACCTTTTCAATATCTTCGGAACACTCCTCTTTTTGCTCGTCGGACATCAGATCGTTTTCTATACACCACGCTATAAACATACCTATATGGATTGCGGCGTTTTCGTCGGGTAAATCGTCTGGGTAATCGCCCCCGTAATGCCATGAAGCGTCGTCGTATTTTGCCACGCAAACTCCTTGCCGTTCATTTGACACAAATTATAGCGACCACAATCTTTTAACGCGCTAAAATAAGATAATCGCGCGATTTTGATACAATGACGACAAAAAGGAGCTATATGGACTCGATTTTTTTGTGCGCGATCAGCAATATCGCAAGCGGGAGCTGCAACGAAGATTGCGGTTTTTGCGCGCAATGCAAGTGTGAGTAACCCCGTCCTGCTAACCAAAGCTCAAGTCCGCAAAGTCCACGGCAAAACCCCGCAACTTCGCGGCTAAAATCCTCCGCGTTCTTTCATCTTGGCTTCAATCCTGCTTCCGATAACAGAGAGTGTAAATGTGATGATGAGGTATATGCCCGCTATCGTTATCCATGCTTCAAATGCGTTAAAAGTCTGCGAAGCTATCTCACGTCCGACTCTTGTCAAATCCGTGATAGCGATAACAGAAACTAACGAAGAGTCTTTCACGAGAGATATGACTTCATTTATCAATGTTGGCAGCGCACGGCGGAGAGCTTGCGGCACAATGATAGACGCGATAGTCTGAAAAGCGTTCATGCCCAAACTTTTCGCCGCTTCCTGCTGTCCTTTGTCTATAGACTGTATCGCGCCCCTTAAAACTTCCGCTATATATGCGCCGTAAAATATACCAAGACTCAAAGCTCCCGCGTAAAAACCGTCTATCTTTAAAATAGAAGCTATAATAAAATAGAACAAAGACATCTGCACCAAAAGCGGCGTGCCTCTTATGACCGTTACATACACCGTCGCTATATCTTTTAAAAATTGATATCTTGAAAGCCTTATAAGCGCCACAATAGAACCCACGCTAAAAGCTATAAAAAGACCAAATATAGAAACTTTTACGGTTACTATCAATCCGTTTATGATAGGTCCTTTTTTGAGTACCGTTTTGGAAGCGAGGACTTCCTCTTCAAATATATCCTCTCCATGAACGCTTCTCTTTTCAAATCCTGCAAGCGAGACGGAAAACGGCTCTTCGTCCTCTTCAAGTCCGCTATAGGGCATGATAGTCAAGATATTGTCTTTTATAACTACTTCGCCGCTGTAAGGGGCTCTTATCTCCTCTTTTTCATTATAGACAAAATAGTGAGGAATGCTGTTCCACTGCCAGATGTAGTTTATCTTTACGGTAGTAGCATAATAGAGCGCCACAGCAAGAGCCACAAATATAAAAACGGCTATCGTATGTCCGATGATTTTGTTTTCAAAAAACGGCGTATGGTGTTTTATCATTACATTACCTGTGGCAGCCACTTGTTATTGATAAACCATTTTTCATAGAGTTTGTCGTAAGTGCCGTCATGTTTGATTTGATTTAAAAAGTTATTGAGCCAGTTTATAAAGTCCGGATCTCCCTTTCTAACAGCCCATCCAAGCGGCTCATATGTAAGCTCTTCAGATAGATGCACAACAAAATCTTTGCCCTTTTGGAGCATGAAAGTATCATTGAACGGCTTATCGTATATAAACGCATCTGCATTGCCATTGATAAGCTCTTGTACGGCTTCGGCTTCGGTGTTGAAAGTCTTTACCTGAACATTTTTGAACATTCTTTTCGCTACTATTTCGCCTGTAACGCCAAGCTTTGTTGTGATGATAAAACCTTTTTTGTCCAAATCCTGCCATTTTTTAGCTTTATGTTTTTTGGCTACCAGCAAAGTCTGCCCTACGCTTATATAGGGTTTTGCAAAATTAACCTTGAGATTTCGCTCGGATGTGATAGTCATGGCTGACATTATGATATCAAATTTATTTGTCGTTATAGAGGCTATGATGCTGTCATAATCCGTTGGAACAAGTTTTAGTTTCACGCCCATAGCTTCAGCCATAGCTTTTGCCATATCCACATCAAAGCCTATCAATTCACCTTTTTTTGTCTTCATCTCAAACGGCATATACCCGGGATCCATGCCGACTATCAGTTCGCCTCTTTCCAAGATGGTGTTGAGGGTGGATTTTTTCCACAAATTTACATCGTCAGCGTATATAAACGCAACGCAAAATATCAAAAAAGCGGCTATCTTTTTCATGTTATCTCCTTATAAGACTTGCGGAAGCCATTTGTCATTTACAAACCACTTTTCATAAAGCTTATCATAAATGCCGTCATGTTTGATCTGGTTTAAGAAATTTTCAAGCCAGTTTATAAAGTCGGGATCTCCCTTTCTGATAGCCCATCCAAGCGGCTCATATGTAAGTTCTGTCGTTAGATGGATAAGCGAATCTTTACCTTTTTGTATCATAAACATACTGTTAAACGGCTTGTCAAATATAAACGCATCGGCATTGCCGTTCAACACTTCCTGCACGCTCTCCGCTTCAGAGCCAAATGTTTTTAACTTGGCGTTCTTAAAGATTTTTTTTGCAGCCACTTCGGCACTTACGCCAAATTTTGTAACTATCGTGTATCCGCTCTTGTCTAAATCTTTCCAGCCTTTGCCTTTATGTTTTTTGGCTATCAAAAGCGTTTGACCGACCGTCATGTAAGGCTCTATAAAATTGACCTTGAGATTTCTCTCTTGAAACATCGTCATGCCCGAGATGATGATATCTATTTTGCCCGTCAAAAGAGAAGGTATCAACCCGTCCCACTCCGTAGGAACTATCACGAGCTTCACGCCCATAGCATCTGCCATAGCTTTTGCCATATCAACATCAAACCCTATCACTTCGCCTTTTTTGCTCTTCATTTCAAACGGTATGTATCCTGGTTCCAGTCCGACGATAAGCTCGCCTCTTTCCAAAATAGCGTTGAGGGTGGATTTTTTCCATAGATTAACATCGTCCGCCTGCACCAGTGCGGCAAAAAAGATAAAAAATAACAATAAAACTTTACGCATAACTTTCCTTTATTTAGTTTTTAATGACTCAAAACTTCCTGTAAAAATTTCTGCGCCCTTTGCGTTGCGGGAGATTTGAAAAAATCTTTAGGCGCACCCTCTTCAACTATCTCGCCATGATCCATAAATACGACCCTGTGGCTGACTTCTTTGGCAAAACCCATCTCATGCGTTACGCATACTATGGTGAAATTCTCTTTTGCAAGCTCCCTCATGACGTCAAGCACTCCGCCTATCATTTCAGGGTCTAAGGCAGATGTCGGCTCGTCAAAAAGTATGATTTTGGGCTTCATGGCCAATGACCTTGCTATCGCTACTCTTTGCTTTTGACCGCCCGAGAGTTCGTTGGGATAGCCGTGCGCTTTGTTTGCAAGCCCCATTTTTTCAAGCAATTTCACAGACTCTTTGTCGGCTTTATCGCGCGGATATCTTTTGACTTTCCGCTGCGCTATGGAGATATTCTCAAGTATTGTCAGATGCGGAAAAAGATTAAAATGCTGAAATACCATACCGGTTTCGGCTCTGACTTCATTGAGATTTGTTTTTTTGGAGTAGATATCAAATCCGTCCACTATAATTTTACCGCTGTCTATATCTTCCAAGCGGTTTATACATCGTATAAGAGTTGATTTGCCGCTGCCGCTGGGACCGCATATCACGACGATTTCACCTTTAGCGACTTTAAAATTCACATTTTTCAGCGCATGAAAATCACCGTAATATTTCTCAACGCCGATTAACTCTATTATGGCATCATTCATATTTGCCCTTTTTTGACTTAAAGACAAATTTTAACAATCTATCCCTAAAAATAAGTTAATTTTAAAAAATATAGTGATTTTTTTTGAACTTTTGCGCTAAAATTATGCTTTTTGAAAACATAGGAGCAAAATTGACAAGTCGATTGAAAAGATTTGGTGCGGATATGTCGCTGTTAATAGTCGCTATCGTATGGGGTTCTACATTTTTGATAGTCCAAGATGCTACAAAACAAACGCCCGTTTATACATTTTTGTTTTGGCGATTTTTGCTGGCTGCCGTTTTAATGGGGCTTTTTAGCATCAAACGCCTCTTGATGATAGATAAAAAAACTATTTTTGCAGGTTCTGTTTTGGGTGGTTTTTTATTTTTAGGATACGCTTTTCAAACATTTGCGCTTGTTTACGCCTACTCTTCAACGGTCGGATTTATCACGGGGCTTAATGTGGTGATTATCCCGTTTGTACTTTTTATCATTTTCAGGCAAAAAGTCTCTTTTTTCTCATGTGCGGGAGCTCTCACAGCCGCTTTGGGACTCTATTTTTTAAGTGCAAATGCCGATATAAGCATGGGCAAAGGCGAATTTTACGCTTCTTTGTGCGCCCTCATGTTTTCATTTCAGATAGTTTTCACGGGATTTTATACAAAAAAATGTGATACGTATCTGCTTGTTTTTGTACAATTTGTCGCAGTTACACTGTTTTGTTTTTTTGGTATTTTTGCGCTTAACGACCCTTTGCTTCCGCCAAAATTTGACTCCTTGTTTATAAAAGCCGTTATCATCACTTCTGTTTTTGCGACGGTTTTTGCCTTTTTTGTACAAACCGCCATGCAAAGATTTACCTCGTCCACAAAAACCGCCATCATTTTTACATGCGAACCTATAGCCGCAGGCGTTGTGGGTTATTTCTTCGCAAATGAGATACTGACATTCGTGCAGCTATTCGGAGCGGCTTTGATAATCATCGGCATGCTCACAGCAGAAATCGGAAAATATGCCCTCATGAAATTAAAAACGCTTTTTTGCCGTTGATGTTTTTGGCGGTGCGTTAGGATTTGCTTTTTGCAAATACGCGGCTAAAAGCCAAACATGCGACTTTTGCAGACACATTTTTGCGGAGGCGATAGTTATAGAAACGTTCCCGCAATTAAAGAAGACTTTATCAAAAATTGACAAACAAAATTAAAATCTCGTCGGCATTATTTTCCATAATACCGACAAAAATAGGGTTACTCTTTTAAAAAAACACAAATTTTTCCAAAACATACCGCACCGTTTTTAGAATAGACTAAAATCTCCCCCGCAAGCTTATCTCTGTGTGCAACAAGCCAAAAACACTTCATTTTTTAGCGAGAATTATTAAAATGAAAATTATTTTTGCAATACAACATTTTATTTTGCCATTCCCATGTGCCTATTTCATTATTGCGAGAGTGTGGCAATTCGGCAGTGCGTAAGCGCGTTATATATTTAAAACTTTGAACTTTAAGTTTTAAATTTCTTTTGTATAATAAAAACGCAAGCGTCTTGCTGGATTGCTTCGCCACTTCGTTTCTCGCAATGATGGAATATATAACCTCTTTGTTTGCAAGCTTCCTTTGGATTCCCGCCTATGCGGGAATGACAAGAATGATGATATTCCTTCTACGCTATGTTATGCAATAACAAAAAAATGGATTGCCGCGCTTTTGCGATGCCGAAAATGCAAAACAGTGTTCATAAATGAACTCCTGTGCTTCTCATGAAAACTCTTTACTTGTTGCAGACAATATCCACAAAGCAGATGAAGCCGCAAAAACTCTTACCTGCCGCATGGCTATCAAAAATAGTTGTTTGACAGCTGGAGTTTAAATGTTTTGCCGTTTTTATTCGTATATGAAGCCGCCGTTATTTCGCCCTCCGTTATCGTAAACGCATATTTGCCGTTCTTTTTGCCTTGAATTATTTCATCGTATATATAGCTATCGCCGTTATTGGCGTTCAATGAGAGCGTTATAAACTCTTTTTGCCCTTTGTATATCACTACGCCTTTTGTCCTGTTCTCGCTTAA
>JAISXY010000020.1 GCA_031270285.1 Campylobacteraceae bacterium | reverse complement strand
TCCTTGCCCTCGTCGCAGTAAGGATACCTTGTGTGTTTTGTCTCCAAAACGGTTTTCATATTTTCTTCATACGAATCTTCAGCGTAAAGACAGACTATATCTTTTCTTGGCGTCATTACCTCTTTTGCCACAGTATCCGAAAAATCAACGGCATTTTTTATTATCTCGCCCTCGACAGAGTCTATAAATCCGGCGTTTAAACTCTCATTTACAATAATTTTCAGCTCTTCGTCGGAGTGTCCCTGCTCATGCTCTTTTGAAGTATTTATGCCTATTCTTCTTAAAAAAAACGACGCCAAAATATCAAAAAGCCTGATAAACGGATAAAAAATTATCCAAAACAACTGTAAAGGTTTTGCGATAAGCAAAGAAGCTTTTTCGGCTTTTGCTATGGCGATGGATTTTGGGATAAGCTCGCCCATGACTACATGCACTAAAGTTATCAGAGTAAACGCTATGGCAAAACTTATCGTATGTACAAGCGCCAAATTTTCGGGGAACAGTTTCAGTACGGGAGCTTCTATAAGTTTTCCCACGGCAGGCTCTCCTATCCATCCAAGCGCCAAAGACGACAATGTAACGCCAAGCTGCGTAGCACTTAAGTATGTATCAAGAGAGTTTGACATTTTAAAAGCAAGTTTTGCATTATCATGTCCGTTTTTAACCAACTCTTCAAGCCTTGTGCGTCTGACTTTGACGATAGCAAATTCGGACAAAACAAAAAAACCATTCAAAAGAACAAGAAACACTGCGATAATCAACATAAAAACCGAATTGGGTTCGGGCAAAACAGATCCTTTAAAAAATAATTAAAATTAGAAAAACTATATTAGCATATTTTTGTATAGATTTTGTTGTAACCGTACAAAAAGAGACACTAAAACGCAAAAGTATATTTATGCGCCGTAAAATAGTAGCAGTAGTTTTCAAAAAATACAAAGAGTATCCGTATCTTTTTTAAGATATAAATTTACATCCGTTCTTTATGGATAGTTTATCAGCTATTTTTTGCTATATTTTCTTAATAATTTAAAGGAGTTTTCATGGAAGAGTCAAAACTTGAACAAAAAAAAGGTCTGTTTAGCCTTATAAAAGAGATTCTTGGATTTATACAAAACTATTTTAAAGCGATAATTTTTCTTTTGATATGCGCTTTTTTATTTATCTCTTCGAACGGTATTCAAGAAGATAATTCCAACCTCATGAGAATAGACTTAAAAGGTGTGATACTTGAATCCGATACCGTTTTGGAGAGTATCAATAAAGCTTTGCAAAACCATAATATCAAAGGAGTTTTATTTGTTGTGGATTCTCCCGGCGGCGCAGTTGCTCCATCGCTGGAAATATCTATGGCGATAAAACGATTAAGCAATGAAAAGCCTGTTGTAGCGTATGCGGCCGGCACTATGGCAAGCGGGAGTTATTACGCTTCGGCGAATGCAGACTATATCGTGGCAAATCCGGGTTCCATAATAGGTTCTATAGGCGTTATTATGCAGTCTTTCAATTTGTAAAATCAGGGGATTTCAAAGAAGCCGGAACTGTCATGAGAAAATGGACGCGAGAAGAGAGAGCAAGTCTGCAGGAGCTGACAGACGATATTTATAATCTTTTTGTGAACGATATAATAAAAGCCAGAGAACTTGAGAGTGATAAGATAAATGAGTTTGCCAATGCAAGAGTTTTTATAGCTGCTAAAGCAAAAAATGCAGGACTTATAGATGAAGTAGGAAGCATAGAAGACGCCAAGGAAGCTTTGATAAAAATGTCAATGGTGCAAAATCCTGTGTGGAAAGAGCCTGATTTGATTGATAAATTAAGCAAAAGGTTAGCCGAACAGACAAAAAGCGAGATTGCTTCGCTATTGTTTGGAGTAAAAGCATATTAAAAATAAAAAATCAGCTTTTAATCTTTTTCAGCCACTCCGCTATTTCGATTAGCTGTTCCGCAGTTGCGCTTTCTGCCGTGCCGCCTTTGGAGGTTCTGGCGTTCATGGAAGCTTCAAGACTTATATATTTTTCAACATCTTTGCCGATTTTGCTCTCTATTTTTTGAAGTTCAAGATAACTCATCTGCGAAATATCAACTCCTAACTCATCGGCTTTTGCCACAGCCTTACCCGTGATAAAATGCGCCTCTCTAAAAGGAATACCGCAGTGCGTTACAAGATAATCAGCCAAATCCGTAGCGCTCAAATGTCCTTTTTTGCATGCTTTTTGCATATTTTCTCTGTTTACATGCATTGTTTTTATGGTTTCATTTATGATACGAAGAGATATTTGCGCCGTTTCAACACTGTCAAAAACGCCCTCTTTATCCTCTTGCATGTCTTTATTATAAGCAAGCGGCAGCCCTTTTAAAACTGTCAAAAGTCCGACAAGATTACCATAAACTCTACCCGTTTTACCGCGCAGAAGTTCGGGCACATCGGGGTTTTTCTTTTGCGGCATAATAGAACTTCCCGTAGAATATTCATCGCTGAGGGTAATAAATCCAAACTCTATGCTTGACCAAAGTACCAACTCTTCAGCCAATCTTGAAATATGCGTCATTAAAACTGAAATATTAAATAAAATCTCCAGCGCAAAATCCCTGTCGCTTACGCCGTCCATAGCATTGCTCATGGGCGCTGTAAAACCAAGCTTTTCGGCGCTTCTTTGTCTGTCTATAGGATACGGCGTGCCGGCAAATGCGGCGCTCCCAAGCGGCGAATAGTTATTGCGTTCATAAGAACTTTGCATTCTTTCAATATCGCGCTTAAACATATACATATATGCCAGCAGATGAAATGCAAAATTTACAGGCTGTGCGTGTTGTAAATGCGTCATGCCGGGAAGCAGTGTTTTGGTATGATTTTTTGCGACACCAAGGAGCGTTTTTATAAATTCTTTCGTTAATTGTGCAAGTTCAAGCAAACTGTTTTGCACATAAAGTTTAAAGTCGGTTGCAACTTGATCATTGCGGCTGCGGGCAGTATGAAGTCTCCCGCTTATCTCTTCTCCCGCTATCTCGCCCAGACGCTTTTCAATCGCCATATGTATATCTTCATCTTCTATGGCAAAGCCGAATTTTCCGCTCTCTATTTCAAAAAGTATTTTTTTAAGCCCGTCTATAATCGCATCCGTCTCTTTAATTGTTAAAATGCCCTGTTTTCCAAGCATTTTTGCATGCGCTATTGAACCTTTTATATCTTCATGATAGAGTTTTTTATCAAACGGCAATGAAGCATTGAAGCGGTTTAAGAGTTCGCTCGCCTCTTTTTTAAATACTCCTGAACGGGATTTTGCCATATTATTGCCTTATATAAGTTTGGGACCGGCTTTTGAATAATCGCAGCCATTATTAGAGTAACGCTTAAAATTTTTAATAAACATTTCGGCAAGTTTTACTCTTATGGCATCATACTCGGTTTTATCGCTCCATGTATTTCGCGGATTTAATATAGTGCTCTCTATGCCGTTTAAAGATTTCGGAAAGTTTAGATTAAAGATATCCAATTTTTCATATTCGCATTTATTGATACTGCCGTCAAGAATTGCATTAATGCATGTACGCGTAGCTTTGATGCTCATGCGTTTTCCCACTCCATATACACCGCCGCTCCAACCTGTATTTACCAAAAATACATTGACTTTATGTTTGTCTATTTTTTCACCTAAAAGTTTTGCATATACAGTTGGATGAAGCGGTAAAAACGCCTCTCCAAAGCATGCGCTAAATGTCGCTACAGGCTCCGTAACGCCTCTTTCCGTACCTGCGACTTTTGCCGTGTAACCACTTAGAAAGTAGTACATTGCCTGCTCTTTATCTAATTTAGAAACGGGAGGCAGTATGCCAAACGCATCGGCAGTAAGGAAAATAATATTTTGAGGATGTCCTGCCATGAGGCTTGGTTCATGATTTTTAATATGTTCTATGGGATATGAAACGCGCGTATTTTCAGTCTTTGAAGCGTCGCTAAAATCAACAATCCCACTCTTATCTACGACCACATTCTCCAACAAAGCATCTTTTTTTATCGCTTCATAAATTTCAGGCTCGCTTTTTGGGTCAAGATTGATACATTTTGCATAACAGCCACCCTCAAAGTTAAATATGCCATTTTCGTCCCACCCATGTTCGTCATCGCCTATGAGCTTTCTTTTCGGATCTGTAGAAAGAGTTGTTTTGCCTGTGCCCGAAAGTCCGAAAAACAGAGCGGTATTGCCGTCTTCGCCGACATTTGCCGAGCAGTGCATAGAAAGTTTGCCCTCCAAAGGAAGCCAATAATTCATCATGGAGAATATGCCTTTTTTCATCTCTCCGCCATACCATGTGCCGCCGATAACTGCGATATTTTCCTCGATATTAAAAACAACAAAAACTTCAGAGTTTAGCCCGTCGTTTTTATAATCCTCATTTACACATTTGCAGGCATTGTAAACTACAAAATCGGGATTGAATTTTTCTAACTCTTTGTCGCTTGGGCGAATAAACATATTTTTTACAAAGTGCGCCTGCCATGCCACTTCCGTTACAAACCGTATATTTTTACGGCTTGCCGTACTTGCGCCGCAATAGACATCTTCTATATAAATATCCTTATTTGAAAGCTGTTTTTTTGCTTTGTTTAAAAGTTTGTTGAAAAGCTCTTTCGTGATAGGCTTATTTACCGCACCCCATGCAATATGCTCTTGTGAAGGATTTTGTTTGACAAAATATTTATCTTTCGGACTTCTGCCCGTAAAGATGCCTGTATTTACGGTAAATGCGCCAAGCGAGGTAACTTCTCCTTCTTTGTTTGCATTTTCATGATTATATAGTTCGTCATAGCTTAAATGATAGAATATTTTACCTGTATTGCTTAATCCTAACTCATCTATTTTATTTGCGCGTAAACTCATTTTATCCTCTTTGGGGGTATTATTAAAATGTCAAAATTATAAGCTAAATTAAGTAGCATTTTGCTTAATTTAGCAGATTTTTTTGAAAAAAAATAGATAGCTGCCGATGAGCGATAAACGCTTTTGTCAGTGCGGTTTATCACTCTTTTTGCAAAAGCAATTATGAAAATAGTTATCATGCAATATAGATTATATTAAATAAAAAAACTAAAATTTACTATTTCATGCAGCTAAAAATAGCTGCCGTTCTCTTCTTAAAATTATTGTATAAGCGCAAGCATTCCGCCGCCCTCAACAGCCTGCCCCTGCGATACGAAAATCTTCGCTATAACGCCGCCTTTGGGTGCGCTTATCTCGGTCTCCATTTTCATCGCTTCAAGCAAAAAGAGTATCTGTCCTTCTTTAACCTCATCTCCCTCTTTGACAAAGACTTTTGACACGGAACCTGGCAATTCTGCTTTTACTTTTGTGGCATTTGCATCTACTGCGCTATCGGCGCTTTTCGTCTCCTCTTTTACCTCTTCTTTTGTAAGTTCGGAAGATTCGCCCGCATTTTGCACAACTTTTGTGATTTTACTCACATCAATCGCATCGCCTTTTCCTTCAATGACTTGCACATCGTATTTTTCGCCGTTTACTACGACTGTGTATGAGCCGACAGATGTTTTTACTTGCGGTGCGGGAGATTTTTTCACCTCTTGCACACTGTGCGCATTGCTGTGTTTGCGGACATTGACTTTTGCTTCGCCTTTCAAAAACGCCAACCCTTTCTCTTTACATGCAGCGACTATAAATATATTTTCATCTGTAGCCTCAATGCCTGCTTCTTCAAGCTGATGTCTTACATAAAGAACGGTTTTAGTGATATCTTTATCGGCTATATCAACAGGATCTTCGGTTGTTACGGGAAGATTTAACTGTTCGGAGGCTATCTTGATGATATCTTCATTTGGTTTTACGGGAGTTTTGCCAAAATATCCCAAAACCATTCTGCCGTAGCCGTCGGCTATTTTTTTCCATTTGCCGAACATCACATTATTGAAAGCTTGCTGAAAATAAAACTGTGAAACGGGAGTTACACTCGTGCCGTATCCGCCAAGCTCTACAACTTCTCTCATGGCTTTTATAACTTCTGGGAATCTGCCCAAAATATTGTTGTCTCTCATCATTTGCGTATTTGCCGTCAATGCGCCTCCTGGCATCGGAGAAAATGGAATGAGCGGTAAAACCTGCGTAGCTTCAGGCGGGAAAAAGTAATCTTTCAGGCAATCCCTTAAAACCTCTTCATACTGCAATACTTTATCTATCTCAAGTCCGCCCAAATCATAATTTTTGCCCTTCACGGCATGAAGCAGCGTCAAAATATCGGGCTGACTTGTTCCGCCGCTGACAGGCGCTGCCGCCAAGTCAATACCATCCACATCCGCTTCCAGCGCAGCCAAATAACAAGCCACGCTGACTCCTGCCGTTTCATGCGTATGAAGTCTCACATGAGTACCTTCAGGCAGTAATTTTTTTGCCATTTTGATAGTTTCATACACTTTTTGCGGGCTTGACGTACCGCTCGCATCTTTAAAGCAGACGCTGTCGTACGGGATACCCGTATCCAATATTTCTCTTAAAGTCTTTTCATAAAAAGCAACGTCATGAGCGCCTGTACATCCCGGCGGCAGATCCATCATCGTTACGACAACTTCATGTTTTAAGTCATGCTTTTTGATACGCTTAGCGCTGTAACGAAGATTGTTGACATCATTTAAGGCGTCAAAATTTCTTATCGTTGTTGTTGAATGCTTTTTGAACATCTTAGCATGCAAATCTATAATCTCTCTGCTTCCCGTATCTAACGTAACGGTGTTTATTCCTCTGGCTAAAGTTTGAAGATTTGCGCCTGCTCCGGCAGCTTCTCCAAACTTATCCATCATAGTAAAAGCGTCTTCATTCAGATAAAAATAGAGGCTTTGAAATCTTGCGCCGCCGCCAAATTCAAAGTGATTTATACCGGCCATTCTTGCCGCACTCACGGCAGGCAAAAAATCATCCATCAGCACTCTTGCGCCAAATACGGATTGAAAACCGTC
>JAISXY010000077.1 GCA_031270285.1 Campylobacteraceae bacterium | reverse complement strand
AATGTAAATGCTTTTGTTGATCTGCTGAAATTGGCAAAAATAAAATGCGCCAAAATGATTTACGCCTCTTCGGGCGCAACTTACGGAAATACGCCAAGTCCGCAGACGATAGGAGTTGAAAATCCTCAAAATGTGTATGGATTTAGCAAACTTATGATGGATAATATCGCAAGAGTTTATGCAAAAAGATACAATATGTCCATAATTGGTCTTAGATACTTTAATGTTTACGGCGCAAGAGAGTTTTTTAAAGAGAAAACCGCGTCCATGGTCTTACAGCTTGGTCTTCAAATCTTAAGCGGTAAGCCTCCGCGTCTATTTTTTGAATCCGATAAAATATTAAGAGATTTTATATATATAGAAGATATCGTGCAGGCAAATATCTTGGCGATAAAGGCAAAAAAAAGCGGAGTATATAATGTGGGCACAAGCAAGCCCCGCTCCTTTCAGGATATTGCCGATATACTGCAAAAAGAGTTGAAAACTGCCTATAAAACGGAGTATTTTGAAAATCCGCACAAAGCTTATCAGACGCATACAGAGGCAAATATCGCCTCTACATGCGAAGAGCTTGGATTTGAGCCTAAATTTTCATTGGAAGACGGCATAAAAGATTATGTGCCTGAAATCAAAAGAGTATATGAGAGCGAAATAAAAAATGTATAAGATAGCCAAAACCCCAAAAATTTTAGTAATAGGCGACTTGATGATAGACCACTATCTTTGGGGAAGCTGCGAAAGAATCTCGCCCGAAGCGCCCGTGCAGGTAGTAGATATAAAAAACGAAACCTCAGCGCTCGGAGGTGCGGGCAATGTAATATCAAATCTCATAAGTCTCGGTGCAAAAGTTGATGCGGCAAGCGTTATCGGTGATGATGAGAATAAAAATGATTTGGTGAATATGCTGAAAAAACTTGGCGTTGGGTGCGATATGCTGCTGTTTGAAAAGGGACGAAAGACTGCCAAAAAAAGCAGAGTTATGGCATCTCATCAGCAAATCATCAGATACGACATGGAGTCAAAAAACGATATAAGCGATGAGAGTTGCGAGAGATTGCAAAAAGCTATAAGCGGCGCTATTTTGGAGTATGATTTGGTATTGATATCAGATTATGCAAAAGGCGTTTTGACTAAAGAGTTTACAAGCGGCGTTATAAAAATCGCCAAAGAAAACGGGAAATTTATACTTATAGACCCCAAAGGAGAGGATTACTCAAAGTACAGAGGCGCTACGCTCATCACGCCAAACAAAAAAGAGGCGTCAGTTGCAAGTAAGATAAAAATAACCGATGACAAGTCGCTCAAAAATGCGGGAGAGAAGCTAAAAAACGAGTTGGATTTGGATTTTGTTATCGTTACTTTATCTGAAGACGGTATGGCTATATTTGACAGCGACATGACAAAAATACCCACAATCGCACGGGAAGTGTATGATGTAACGGGTGCGGGCGATACGGTTTTGGCGGCGCTTGGCATAGGACTTGGCGCTGGATTTGATATACACAAAGCCGCACACTTTGCTACATCCGCCGCCGCGGTTGTAGTAGCAAAACTTGGAAGCGCCACAGCTTCCATAGACGAGATAAACAGATATGAAAATCAAAAACTCCGTTTTGATTATGAGAGTAAGATATTAAGTGCAGACGAGCTTCAAAAGATACTTGAAAACAGTAAAAAAGCAAAAACGGTTTTTACAAACGGCTGCTTTGACATACTTCATGCAGGTCATGTAAGATACCTGCAAAATGCTAAAAATTTGGGTTCAACACTCATAGTCGGACTTAACTCCGATAAAAGCGTGAAAAAACTCAAAGGCGACAACAGACCCGTAAACAGCGAAGCTGACAGGGCTGGCATACTTGCAAGTCTTGGATTTGTTGATTATGTGGTGATTTTTGAAGAAGATACGCCGTATTGTCTTATACAAAAGCTAAAGCCCGATATTTTGGCAAAGGGGGCGGATTATAAAGGCAAAGAGGTTGTAGGAAGCGACTTGGTTGACGAGGTAATTTTGATAGATTTTACAGCAGGAAAAAGCACAACGGATATAATAGAGAGGATAAAAAAGCAATGATGAACATGATAAGAGATGAGATAAATTCTCACATAAAAACCGCCAAGCTCTCTTTGGAAAGCTTGCAAAGTTATATTTACACAGCCTGCGTTATAGCGACGGACACTATCGCCAAAGGAAATAAGATATTGATTTTTGGAAACGGCGGAAGCGCTGCAGATGCGCAGCATATAGCGGCCGAACTTGTGGGACGATATAAAACAAAGCGCAAAGGCTTAAGCGCTATCGCACTTACCACCGACACTTCCGCACTTACTGCTATAAGTAATGATTTTGGTTATGAGAGCGTTTTTGAAAGACAGGTTGAAGCATTGGCAAGAGAGGGCGATCTGTTGATAGGTATCTCTACAAGCGGCACAAGTTTAAACGTAATAAAAGCGTTGAAATTGGGGCGAGAGAGCGGCTGCCGCTGCATAGGGCTTAGCGGTAAAGACGGCGGAGTTATGAGCGAAGTTTGCGACATAAATATCGTAATACCCTCATCCGACACACCGCGTATCCAAGAGATGCATATCATGATAGGACACATCATCTGCCAAGCGATAGACAGCGTAAACGGTTAGCGCATACGCGACTTAACAAGTCTGAAATATATAAGATTATACAGTAAAATAAACAGTAAAACAGTAGCTGCCAACAGCTTTGTATGCCACATGTACAACAAAGGAATAAATATAAAAGGAGCGGCTAATATCCATATTAAGATTGAGGTTTTGTAATTATTTTTGGTAATTTTTCTAAAAATAACGGTATGCAGGTGCATTTTATCAGGATATAAAGGCGACAATCCTTTTCTCTTTCTGCGATACGCCGAAAAAAGCACTTCATAAACAGGATATATCATGATACAAAGTACAAACCACGACGAAATCTGCTCATGTCTTTGGCTAATCAATATCGCTATTTCAACAATACAAAAGCCCAAAAAATATGCGCCTCCATCTCCAAGAAAAATTTTACCTTTTGGAAAATTCAACACCAAAAAGCCTAAACTCGCACAAAGCACAATCAAGCTTATATATAAAATCTGCATATCGCCTACCATATAAGCGCATAAACAAAGCGATATTAAAACCATAATGGATATACCCGAAGCCAAACCGTTAAAACCGTCTATAATATTGACGGCATTGATTGATCCTACAACTGCAAATATTGTAAACAGTACACTGATAGCGAACGGCAAATGCCAAGGTATGCCGATATCAAATATCAAAGCATTAAACAAAAATATACCCAAAACAGCAGACAAAGACTGTATCAAAAGTCTTATTTTCGGTGAAAGCGTTCCCCTGAAATCTTCTACAAGTCCGCCTGCAAATGTAACAAATCCCGCAAGCAAAAAAAACAGCGCAAACGGAAAATAGTCCGCACACATCAAAATAGCGCCGCAAAATATCCCAAGTCCGCCGGCTCTTGAAGTTGATGTATTATGGACTTTCTGCGGTTTTAAAGAGTCATGAGAGTCTAAAAAAATATTATGTTTTTCTGTAAAATATATAGCGCAAAGGCATATCAAAAACGAAATAACAAAAGCAATCAAAGGCGCAGCAATATACATGTGTCTCTTTTTTTAGTATTTATAGATCATATTTTACACTATATTTTATTTTTTGTGTCTTTTTCTAAACTCTAAATCGCTTAAAATAATATCCGACAAATCTCTTTTCGGCGTCCAGCCGAGAATCTCTTTCGCTCTTTTATTAGAAGCTATAAGCTTTGCAGGGTCGCCCTCTCTTCTTGCGCCGTATTCGTGATTGACAGGATGATGTTTTTCTACTTCGCTGATAATATCTTTTACCGAAAATCCCTGATTTGAACCAAGATTGATAATTTCGGAGATATTATTTAAAGCAATATGTTTCATGCCAAGTACATGAGCATAAGCGATATCGCTTACATGTATATAATCTCTTACACAAGTGCCGTCATAAGTGTCATAATCGCTCCCAAAAACAGTCATTTTTTCTCTTATGCCAAGCGCTGTTTGTATGGTAACAGGCACAATATGCGTCAAATGGTCGCGAAGTAAGCCTATCTCCAAACTCTTGTGAGCGCCTGCGACATTAAAATATCTGAAAATGCAGTAATTCATGCCGTATGCCTGTGCAAACCAACCTATCATCTTTTCGCTGACAAGTTTTGTCTCACCATAAGGATTTATCGGTTTTGTTTCGCTCTCCTCCGTGCAAATGCCGTCTTTGCCCTCGCCGTAAACTGCGGCGGTAGAAGAAAATATGATATTTTTTATACCGTGTTTTACCATAACGTCAAGCAGCGTTCTTACTCCCTCAACGTTATTGTAATAATACAAGCTTGGATTTTTCACGCTCTCGGGTACTACTATCTTTGCGGCAAAATGCATGACCACATCAAACGGTTTTTTCCTGCTCTCATCCGTTATAATTTTATCAAGCGAAGCAAAATCGGTAATATCTCCTTCATAAAACGAAGCATCTTTATGTACAGCGTCCTTTAAGCCCGTAGAGAGATTATCAACAACCACTACTTCATGCCCAGCATCAATTAACTCATAAACCGTATGAGAACCGATATATCCGGCTCCTCCGACAACGCATACTTTCATTTTTTATCCCTCAAATATTTTTTATAAAGTTCAAGATACTCTCTTACAACTTTTGATAGTTCAAACTCTTTTAGAGCTTTTTTTCTGCCCTCTGCGCCCATTTTTGATCTTAATTTTTCATCTTTTATCAGCACTTCTATCTTATCGGCCAGCTTTTTAGCATCTTTTATCGGCACTAAAAATCCATTTACGCCATCGTCAACAACATCTCTGCAACCAACCGTATCTGTAGTTACTATAGGCTTTGACATGCTCTCAGCCTCCAGCAGCGTTCTTGGGATACCTTCTCTATAACTCGGCAGTACATAAATATCGCTGATGGCAGTTAGCTCCACCATATCGTCTCTTCGTCCAAGCCATTTTACACAACCGCTATTTAAAAAATCTTTATTTGCGCATGTATGGTTACCCTCGTCCGTATTGCCCGCAAAAACAAACTCTGCATGAGGATATTTTGCTTTTAGGATTTCACATGCTTCATAAAATTCTCTAACTCCCTTATCCCATATGGCTCTGGCTACCATCAATACGACTATCTTATCTTTCAGGGCGTTTTTATCTTTTATCTGCTCTAACTGCTCTTTTGTAAAATTTTTCATGTCAAACAGAGTCGTATCAATTCCAACACTTTTTATTATGGTGGTTTTGTGTTGGGGTATGATTTTTTTGTCTATTAGATATTTGGGGTCGTCGCTGTTTACAAAAACGCATCTGTTTGAGAGTAAAAATACTATTTTGTACAGTTTTTCTATGACTACTCTTACAACTCTATTTTTAACACTGTTTGACACATAAAAAGATCCGAGCCCCTCTACGAGATTTAAAATCACGGGCACTTTTGCCATTTTTGCGGCAAATGTCCCGTAGATATTGGGCTTGACGGTAAATGTGTGCAACAAATCAAGCTCCAAATCTTTTATCGCTTCATAGATGCTTTTTATCGTTTTTAACTCTTTAAATGGATTTAGGCTTTTTCTGCTCATTTCATAATTAATAACGATAAATCCATTATCTCTCAACGCCCTATTTTTATCTCCATACGGACAAATCGCATATACGCTATGCCCTTTTTTTAAAAGCGAGCGCATAATCGGCAGTCTAAAAAGATAAAGACTGTAATCCGTGTTTGATAAAAAAGCGATTTTCATGCATTTGCCTTAATCATTTAAGCATTCCATAATCTTTTTAGCAGACGCTTCCCATGTCATCTCATTTTTATATACTTTGTAGCACTCTTTACTCATTTTACAAATTATATCCGATGATTTCATGAGATACAAGATTTTTTCAGCAAGCATTTCATGGTTGCCGGATTCTACCAAATAGCCCGTTTTACCATCATACAACTGCTCATCCAAAGCGCCTATATTTGAAGCTATCACAGGTTTTGAAAATGAGTATGCAAGTGGGATTATGCCAGATTGTGACGCTTGAATATAGGGCAATACTACTATATCTATTTTTTGAAAATAGTTTTTTACATCTTCAATTGCAATCCACTTATTATGCAATTCAATATTATCATGCAGTATCTCAATATCGTTCTTATATGAAGATATATCGCCATCTCCCACTATTATCAACTTTATATCAGGTATCTCTTTTACCACAATCCTCATAGCTTTCAGCAGAATATGTAAACCTTTATATTCCAAAATGCGTCCGAAAAAGAGCAGTTTATTATAAAAATGGAAGTAGAGATTTTCTTGTTTGTCACTATAGTAAGAGAAGTTAGCATGAGGTATATAAATAATATCTTGTTCTTTAATTCCTTTGGCTGTTAAATCTTCTGTAAATTTCTTACTTAATATCACATATTTATCCGCCTGTTTAAATACAAACTGATGGAAAAATCTATATATAAAACCATCTTCCTGTTTATGCAGTTTTATATCATGAATAGTTTTGAGTTTCAATCTGCATTTTACAAACGGATATATCACTACATCCCAAAAATGCTCCATAGGAGAGTAAAATATATCCGGTTTATACAGATTGATACTTTTGATGATTTTAATAAAACGAAAGATATTTAACGATGAAAATAAAAAGCCTAAGATAGAATTATAAGTATTTTCATACGTTACATTTAAATTTTTTTCTACTTTTGCAATGTTATCCCATGTTTTTTTGTTTTCAATAAAGGAAGACAAAATAACGGATACACTGCTGTGCTTACTTAATGCCAACGCCATCTCATAGGCATAAATCGGTCCCGCACCTCTTCGTCCCAAATACAATATAGCTATTTTTTTCATTTTTTCATTTTTCTATATATTTTCAAAAATTTATAAATTATAGATATTGGCAAATATGAAATTATGAATAATCCAAATTTGACAAAAAAACTGCAATCAATTTTTTCTTTCAACAGTTTTCTTGCCTCTATTTTTCTATTATCCAATAACATATAAATATATAGCCCTTTTAATTTGAAATTATAGTAATCAATATATTTTTTATCAAAGCCGTATTTTTGCATATATTCAATCTCTAACTCTTGCAATTTTGCAAATTGCTTAGCCTTTATCAGCCAATTATCGGGATTAGTCAACCTATTTGTAGTAGTATCGGCATCTCCCAATATTACTATTTTATGGTTCCAAGTTGGAATACCGAACTTGCGGGCAATTTCATAACTCAATAAAATTTCGCAGCTAATTTGTCTGATACTTTCATATTCAGGATAAATAAAATCATTTTCTAAAAAGACTTTTTTATTTATTATCGGAGTAAAATCGCCTTTAAGAGCTTTTTTAAAAAAATCTTCTTCATTTAGTAGCATATAATCTTTTTGAATATACCCATTTGTCCTTGCAAAAAAAAGCATCGGATATTTAAGATAATTATCCAAAGATACCATTAAATCCAAAGCTTTCTGCAGCGTATTTGGTATAAACGGGTCGTCATCATCGGCTATAATTATAAAATCACCTTTAGCTAATTTTATACCTGCATTTCTTGCTCCGTGTAATCCAACATTTTCATTAAGCCTGTGCAGTTTAACCTTTTTGCCGTATTTTTTCAAATCATTCGGATCAATCTGTTTTGTTGATGCATCATCTATAATTAATATATCCAAACCAATATTTTTAAGAGGCTGATCTATTATGGATTCAATAACAGGCAGGATAATCTTCGGACGATTATGATTTGTAATGACAACTGTAATCGTTTCTATTTTTTTCATGCTTAAACCTTATAATTTAATCCAAGCTTCAGGTACAGGGTCAAATCCTGCTCTGTTTTTAAACCAAACTTTCGGCGCTATGACTATTTTTTCTTCATTTTCATTGAGCCATGCCGCCCACCAGCTAAAAGAGCTGTTTGCAATGATATTATGTTTTACATTTTTCATCAACTCTAAATCTTCCAACTCGCTGGTTGTACTCTCTATAAATATCGGGTTAATAATAAAATTCAGATTTTCTTTGCACCAACTTATATCGTCTGAAAAGATAAAAAATGAGGGATTATTAATTCTCTCTCTTATATACTCCAAAGCTTTTTTATAGTATTCAATACCCAAAGAAGCATCAGCATTCAAATAGTCTCCTCTTCTTATGTGAATACTCACGCTACTGCTGTTTTTTATCAACTTCATGTATTTAGCAATGTTTTCACTAATACTCTTTTTTAAAGTAAATTCTTTAACGATTATATCTCTTATATCCGAAAAATATTTTTCATTTTGCCAATAGCCGCTCAAATAGAGATTTTGATATAAAAATACTTTCGGATCAAACTTTGTCTCATTTTCCGGTTTTTCTACATAAAATGTTTTTTTGTAACCAAATATTCCCATTCTGATTAATTTTCTTAAAACTCTATTTTTTACACCAAAGCGTTTTATTTCGCTTATATCAGCTATTTTTTCGTCAATATTAAAGGCATTTAATCTATATCCGTTATGAAGCTTATAATTTTTAAATCCAGTAATATCAAGTTTTAGAATATCGCTATTTTTATGCGTTATCGCTCTGCCGATAGCGTATTGGAACAGTTGATTTCCAAGCCCGCCGATTAATCTTGTTATAATCATATCCTATAGTCACCAAACAAAATTACTAACCCTAAAATCATTTCACAACCATCGCAAATAGTTTATGTCTAAGATGCTTTACAGTGTAGTTTGGATTTGCTTCTAAGATAAGCTTTTCCAACACCTGCGGATCGTCAGGCAGATGATATGTGCAAATCGCAAGTTTTGGCGCAAAATTTTTAAGCACCCAAGCTGCTCCCTTCAACATATCTCTTTCAGCGCCTTCTATATCTGCCTTGATAAAATCTATACGGTTTATATTGTTTTCTTTTACAAATTTATCTAAAGTTGTGATTGCAATTGTTTCTTTAGTACGATTTTCTTTAGGAATTATCGTGTTTGTACCACTATTATATAAATCCTTATAAATTAACAATTCGCACTCTTTATCACCCAATCCTTTTTGGATAGGATAGATTTTGTTATTATTCAATTTTACCGTCTCTTTTAATATCTGGAATGTATCATGCACGGGCTCAAACGCATATGCAACTGCTCCTTTTGAAGTCGCATATGCGCTAAAATCACCTATCCAAGCTCCAACATCTATAACTATATCGCCTTCTTTTACTGTTACGTCAAATACTCCGTCTGTAATCCCGTAAGGTCCCTCCATCATGTTTTTGTCAAGTTTTTCTACAAGTGATTTATTATGATTGTTATTATAATGGCAAGGTATTAAAAAGGTATCTTCAAAAATTATACTGAGAAGTCTTAAAGTATCCAGATCGCTTGAAACATCAGGTAATTTTGCTCCATTGAAATCAAACATAATTACTCCCTCTTCATTTTTGCGCAACCATTTTTTTACAAATTTGCGTAAAAATATTTTATGATAAGTACGTACTAAAAAATCATTAAATGCTTTTATATATGATATTTTTCTTAATAAAAGATTGAATTGTATTGCAAGGTATTTTAATTTTATCGATAGATATAAATACCAGAATTTGAAACTATTATTTTTACTCATAAAATCCTCTTTTGTACTATTATTTGAATTCTTTTGTCACACTTTTCTAACGTACTTAATCTATGCGCGATAATGATAAGCGTTTTATCTTTTGAGATAGCGTATTGGAATAGTTGATTTCCAACCCCGCCGATTAATCTTGTTATAATCATAATAACTTCTTATCGGTATATTTATATTTTGGTCATTTCAAATATACCACACCCATATTGGCAACCAAAATTATTATCTATATCTAAAGGTGATAGCTGTGCATTTTCATGTAAATTACCGCTATCATCAACAAATGAAAAACTATCTATCTCATACCTATTTTTGAATTGATCTAATAAATATTGTACAGAAAAAATTCTATGCGCATTAAATTCAATTCTTTGTTTGCCTATTGGTACGGAAAAATACAATTTGCCATGATTTTTAAGTAATTTATATAAATTTTCCATTCCGAGAATGTGTCCATTATAATTTACAGTATCGCCGTATCTTCCTAAACCAAAATGCTCCATAGCATGCAAGCATGACAATGAATCGCAGTATCCATGTTTATCTTTTGCCAGTGGAATCATAAAATCCTGTTGTATAAAGTGTATATTGCCTATGCTGTCAGCTTGCGGACGAATATCTATCACGTATATCGGGCGAAAAACAGCTACATGAGCAACAAATCCATCAATCCTTGAGCCTACATCAAGATGCATTTTTGGGTTATTCTCATATATTTTTCTTGCAACCAACATATCTTGATGAAAATAATGCCCTCTCGCACTGCCGCTATCGTCATATCTATCCTTTAAGCAAGGATAAAAAGAGATAGGAAATTCTCCATTATTCTGGATATCGCTTTTAATTTTGTAAAAATCAATTAAATATCTTGGCAAACCTCTGATTCCATGCAACATATCTTTTGGAGATATACCAAAAGCAGTTGCACTTCTATTAATAACAACTCGCAGCGCTTGTATAGTATTTTTTTTAAGCATACTCACAACTCTATCCTTCTATCGCATCTTTCTACCGTACTCAATCTATGTGCGATAATGATAAGCGTTTTATCTTTTGAGATAGCGTATATCTCGTTCATGATTTTACTCTCTGTTTCATTATCAAGCGCTGAAGTAGCCTCGTCCAGCACTAAAACTTCAGGATTGTCATACAAAGCTCTGGCTATGCCGATCCTCTGTTTTTGTCCGCCGCTAAGCTGCACTCCATGTTCTCCGACTGCGGTATTTAATCCATCTTTTTCGTTTAAAAAATCCCAGATATTTGCTAATTTAAGGGCGTTTATCGCTTTTACTTCATCAATATCAGAACCAAACATCACATTTTCGCCCACAGTGCCGTCAAACAGATAAATATCCTGCGGGATATAGCCTATCTTTGCTCTCCATGAGCGGATATTTTGTGAAGTTATCGGTACGCCGTCTATCAAAATCTCTCCGTTTAAAGGGCGGTGTATGCCCATTATTAAATCAACCAAAGTAGATTTTCCCCTGCCGCTTGTCCCAGTAAATGCCACCTTTTCGCCTTTTTTAATCTTTAAGGAGATATTGTTTATAACTTTTGCTTTATCATTATACGAAAACTCTATATTTCGCAAAGCGATTAAGCTTTTAAAGCCAATGCTTTCATCTCCGTACTCTTCGGCATAAGTGTTCAAATCCTTATGTATGATGTCTAATGATTTTTTGAAAAATATGATTTGATTGTAACTTCCAAGCATTCTCGAAATACCAGGAAGCATTCTGTAAAGCGCCAAAGCGTACATGGAGATAATAGGGATAATCAAATTCGGATTTTCATACCTCAACAAAAGATACAAAATAGCACCAAGCAGCGCTGAAAAGCCTATGGATTCTATAATGTATCTTGGAGTAAGCGATATGGTAGAAGACGCTGTGTAGGATTTTGCAAAACTGCCGCTCTCATGAGAGAAGCTTTCCAATATCTCTTTTTCATTGCCTTTTAGTTTTAAGATTTTGAAATTGCCAAACGATGCGGTTATAAGTTTTAAAAAATTCTCCTGCGATTTGCTTCGCTTTTCTCCTTGTATATTTCCTATTTTATTTATGATTTTTATGACAAAAAATACGCTCACTCCCATCACCAAAGTAAGTCCCAGCGTCATCTTAAGTCTTACATATAGTAAAAGCGCATAAAAAATAATAACGGTGAAAACTTCAGAGCATAACAGCAAAATATGCTGGATCAAAAAGCTTAAATTCAGCGTTTCGTTGGATACTGTTTTGATGATAGTAGAAGAGTTGTACTTGATGATATTTTTGTAAGGCATGTAGAGGTAATTTTGAAACAGTTTATTTGCAAAACGACTGAAATTATCAAATGCGAATTTATTTAAAAAATAAGTATAAAGGAGCGAATACAAGCCCCTAAAAAGATAAAAAACAACCAAAAAAACGCCAAAGTATATGATAAAATTCTCTCTGTTCTCAAACCCAAAAAAATCATAAGCTATTTTGTAGTATCCGCCCTCTATAATATCCGGATTTGACGCCATAGAGATAAAAGGCATGATAGCGGAGATGCTTACCATCTCAAGTACTGAAAATAAAATCGTACAAAAAAGCATGATAAGCAGTATTATTTTGGTTTTTCTATCCAAAACAACTCTTAGTTTTTTGATAATTCCTGTTTTATCTTTTTTCATTAAAAGCTTCGTAAACCTTTCTTATGCCATCTTCAAGCGGGGTCTTATATCTCCAGCCTAAATCTGATAACTTTGCAACATTAGACAGTTTTTGCATGGTACCGTCCGGTTTTGTTGTATCAAATACAAATTCTCCGTCAAATCCTACTATTTTTTTGATGAGCTCCGCCAATTCCCTGATAGTTAAATCCTCGCCCGTTCCTATATTGATATGCGTGTTTCTTATCTCATTTTTATCTTTTATCAAATCTTGAAAATTTACATTTTCCATGATAAACACGCACGCATCCGCCATATCTTCGCTGTATAAAAACTCTCTTCTTGGCTCTCCGCTGCCCCAAATTTCTACTGTTTTTTTGAGGGTTTTTTTGGCTTCATGGATTTTTCTCAAAAGTGCGGGCAGCACATGAGAAGTATTTAGATCAAAATTATCGTTTGGTCCGTAAAGATTTGTCGGCATAACGGCTATAAAATTTGTGCCGTATTGCAGATTGTAACTCTCGCACATTTTTATTCCTGCGATTTTTGCTATAGCATAAGGTTCATTTGTGTACTCCAAAGGACTTGTCAAAAGCAAATCCTCGCTCAAGGGCTGCGATGCGTTTTTGGGATAAATGCAACTGGAGCCTAAAAACAGTAGTTTTTTCACGCCGATAAGATAGCTTGCATGGATGATGTTGTTTTGAATCTGCAAATTTTCATATATAAAATCAGCCCTGTATCTGTTATTTGCCAAGATCCCGCCGACTTTAGCGGCAGCTAAAAAAACAAAATCGGGCTTTTCCTTTTCGAAAAAATCCCTGACTTCTTGCTGTTCTAAGAGATCCAACTCGCCGTGCGTTCTTGTAATTATATTTTTATATCCCTTCTCATGTAACTTTTTAACCAAAGCGCTTCCAACCAGTCCCCTGTGTCCCGCTACATAAATTTTACTATTTTTGTCCATATTACTCGAAATACCTTAAAGTTTTAAAGCCCTGTTTTTGCAAATACAAATCCTTTTTTGCCAAATTTATATCGCTTTGTATCATCTCTTTGATTATATCGTTAAGCGTGTATTCGGGTATCCATCCTAACTTCTCTTTTGCTTTTGTGGAGTCTCCTATAAGTAAATCCACCTCTGTGGGTCTGAAGTATCTGCTATCTACCGCTACTACCTCTTTACCCGTTTGCAGTTTAAATTCCGGATTCAGGCAGGATTTTACAAAAGCTCTCTCTTTAAGCCCCTCTCCTTCAAACTCCAACTCGATCCCAACCTCTTCAAAGCTAAGCCTTACAAACTCTCTAACCTCTGTTGTAACTCCTGTAGCTATCACCCAATCTTCAGCTTTATCGGCCTGCAAAATCATCCACATCATGCGGATATAATCTTTTGCATGCCCCCAATCTCTTTTTGACGACAAGTTTCCAAGATAGAGTTTATCTTGAAGTCCAAGCGCTATTTTGCTCACAGCCCTTGTTATCTTTCTTGTTACAAAAGTCTCTCCTCTGATGGGCGATTCATGGTTAAATAAAATGCCGTTGCAAGCATACATATCATAAGCTTCTCTATAATTTACGGTTATCCAGTATGCGTATATCTTTGCCGCAGCATAGGGAGAGCGAGGATAAAACGGTGTTGTCTCCCTTTGCGGGATCTCCTGTACTTTCCCAAAAAGCTCGCTTGTGCTTGCCTGATAAATCCTTGTTTTTTTTGTAAGTCCTAAAAGTCTTATCGCTTCTAAAAGCCTTAATGTGCCTATACCATCGGCATTTGCCGTGTATTCGGGCGTTTCAAAACTTACATGTACATGGCTCATTGCCGCGAGATTGTAAATTTCATCCGGCTGAACTTCCTGTATGATTCTTGTAAGATTCATGCTGTCAGTCATATCTCCGTAATGAAGAATGAAATTTAGTTTCTTTTCATGCGGGTCTTGATAAAGATGGTCTATTCTATCTGTATTGAACAAGGATGCTCTTCTCTTGATTCCATGAACTTCGTATCCTTTGCCCAGTAAAAATTCAGCCAAATATGCGCCGTCTTGTCCGGTAATACCTGTAATTAATGCTACTTTTGACATCAATTTTTATCCTCTTTTAAAATCATCTTCTATCCTTACTATATCATCTTCGCCCGTATATTTTCCGACCTGCGCTTCTATCAAAACAAGCGGGATTTTGCCCGGATTTTCCAATCTGTGAATTTCACCCGATTTTATATATGTAGACTCGTTTTCTCTGACTAAAAAAACTTTATCGTTTATCGTAACTTTGGCGGTTCCGCTCACGACTATCCAATGTTCGTTTCTATGAAAATGTTTTTGCAGGCTTAACCGCTTGTTTGGCTTAACCTCTATCTTTTTGATTTTATAACCGTCGCCAATCTCCAAAACTTCATAAGTTCCCCAAGGTCTGCTGGCTTTTACATGCAAAGAGGTTAAAGCTTTTTTCTCACTCTGTTTAAGAGTTGCTACAATCTCTTTGACTTTTTGCGAACTTCCTTTTTGGGATATCAAAAGAGCGTCTTTTGTGTCCACAACTATCAAATCCTTAACATCAATAAGCGTTACCTCTTTGTCCGCCAAAATCAGATTATTTGACGCATCATTTTCAAGTTCACAAGAGAGCGCATCAAAACTTCCCACATCGCTCCAGCCTATATCGCTTGGAACTACGGCAACATTCGGACTTTTTTCCATGAGCGCATAATCTATACTAATATCTTCTATCTTCATCATATCCTGCATATTTATACGGATAAGTTTTTCAAAGCAGCCTGTTTTTTCATCTATTTTGGCGTTTTTAAATGCTGCAAAAGAGGCGTTGTAAATATCGGGAGCATACTCTTTCAACTCTTTTAAGAACACTCTTGCTTTAAAGCAGAACATACCGCTGTTCCAGTAAAAATTTCCGCTTTTTATATACTCCTGCGCCGTATTTAAATCAGGCTTTTCTTTAAAACTCTTCACATGCAGCCCGTCAGCTTCAATATATCCGAAACCTGTCTCGGGATAAGAGGGTTTGATACCAAAAGTTACCAAAAAACCGTCTTTTGCCAACTCCTGCGCTTGACGCAAAACCTCTTTATACTCTCTCTCGTCTTTTATCAAATGGTCGCTTGGCGTTACAAGAACGATACTATCCTCATCAAGCTCAAAACTTGCCAAAGCTATAGCCGCCGCCGTATTTCTTCCCACAGGCTCCAGAATGCAGCTGCCGTCTCTTGTCTCACTCAACTCTTCAAGCTGATCCATAGCCAAAAAATACTGCTCTGCGTTTGAAACTACGACAAACTCTTCGCAAAAGGGCAAATTTCGTTT
>JAISXY010000034.1 GCA_031270285.1 Campylobacteraceae bacterium | reverse complement strand
TAATAGTAATTTGTTAGAATATTACCTATTTTGGACTTAACTGTTGATATGAAAATGACATTCAAAAGCAAAAAATCAAATATTTTTTAGTTTTTTGTTATAAATTTTGACCATTTATGGCGTCAAATACTTTTTTTGCCGTGCGTTTCGGAAAAAGCTCATGCAGCGTTTTTTCATCCGCACTTTTTATGGCTTCGTAAGTGCCGAAAAAATCAAGCAGTTTTTTTATGACGGCGTCGTTTAGTCCCGCCGTTTTCAAGATAGAGCTTTCATTTATCTTTTTCTGCCTTGTTTTTCTATGAAAAGTGATGGCAAATCTGTGCGCTTCATCGCGCAATCTTTGTAAAAACTGCAATCTTTCGTCGCTCGGGCTTAAAGCAAGTCTGCCTTTTTTGGTATATAAAATGTCGTTTGCGCTCCCTTTTGCTCTGTGCGCTTTGGCATCTATCTTTTCTTTTGCTATCGCTACGGTATCTACATTTGCGCCGACACTTTGCAAAATATCTTCAGCCAAACTTCTCAAAGTCTCCCCGCCGTCAATAAGCCACAAATCAGGCGCCGCCTCTTTATCAAATCTTTTTGCTCTCTCGCTCAAAAGCTCTCTCATCTGCGAATACTCGTCTTTTGCGCTCAAATGATAATGACGATAGTTTGATTTTACGAATTTGCCGTTTTTACATGCAACCACAGCTCCAACGCTTGCCTCGCCCATCAAATGAGAGTTGTCAAAAATCTCTATGGCAAAGGGCGTGCTGTCAAGTTCAAGAAGATTTTGCAACGACTCAAAAAACGTTGTTTTAGTCTCATTTTTTTCAAGTGATAGCAACTCTTTGGCATTTTTCAAGGCTAAATTGCAAAGCGACTTTTTATCGCCTATCTTTGGAGTTTGTATGGCAAAATTGTGTCCGCATCGCTCTTTTAAAGCTTGAGCGATAATCTCTTGATTTTCAAGTTCGTCCGCGACCAAAATATTTTTCGCAAGATACGGAATGTCGGGCGTATAGTATTCAAACAAAAGCCTCTCATAAATCTCTTCTTTGTCAAATCCTTCCGCTTTGTTGAGAATAGTATGCGTTGAAGAGGTAACTCTGCCCTCTCTTATAAAAAGCCTCAAAGCACAGGCGCTTTTACCCTCAACATATACGGCAAAAATATCAAAATCCTCCAGTTTTGCCAAGTCAATCTGACTCACATGCATACTGTTTTTTATGGCGTTTTGCATATCGCGCAGCCTTGAAGCCTCTTCGTAATTTAAAAGTTCGGAGGCTTGCATCATTTTTACATGAAGACGCTTTATCATCTGCTTTTTGTCGTTTATGAGATTTATGGCATTTTGCACTATCTCTTTATATTTTTCTTTTGAAACTTTTGCCTCGCATGGAGCCAAACATGTGCCTATCTGATAAAACAGACAGGCTTTTTTATCCTTAAGACAGCCTCTTTTTTGCACAAGCGGAAACAGCATATACAATGCTTCCAAAATAGCTTTATGAGAAGAGCTGAACGGTCCGAAATACTTCACATGAGAGCCTTTGACAAGCTTTCTTGTCGTCTCAAAACGCGGAAAATCCTGCGATAAGTCTATGTATATATAAGGGTATGTTTTATCGTCCCGCAAAAGTATGTTGTATTTTGGTTTCAACTGTTTTATGAGCGAATTTTCCAAGATAAGCGCATCATGTTCGCTCTCTACCAAAAGATATTCAAGCCTTTTTGTTTCGCTTATCATTTTGTATATTCTGGGGCTTAAATTGGGCGCTGGGAGTAAGCCCTCCTCAAATCTGAAATAGCTTTTTACCCGTTTTTTCAAAGATTTGGCTTTGCCTATATATAAAAGCTTGTTGTTGGCGTCAAAATATTGATAAATTCCTGCGCTGTCGGGTAGATTTTTTATCGTGTTTAACAAAAAAATTCCTAAAAATTTAACTTTTTTTGCAAATTATCTCTCTTATGGATTCAAATACTTTTTGAAGCTTCGCATCTGTTGCGAGATTTTTAAATCCGCCTTTTGATTGTTCGGCGTAATACGGCACGCTGTCGCTTTTTTGTATGGTTGCATGAGAAGATATTTCGTTGCTAACAAATGTCTTGATACTGCTCGCATCTATACATTTACAGCTTTCGTCCTGCTTGATAAGCTCTTTTAATAGACCTTTTATCAATGTCGTTTTATAATTAAACTCCATTTTGAAGCCAGGGTGTTTAAGTACAAAAAAAAGCGTGTCGTTTCTGTTGTACATGAACTTTACCATACTTTGATATCTGGGCGGCAAAAGAGCCAAAAGCTTTTTGTAAGAGGCTGTTTGCTCCATTTTTTTGAAAGAAGGCTGCTGTTTTATATGAGAAATAACAAGACTTATATGTTTCATCTGCTAATTATAGCATTTGTATTTGGAATTTTAGTTTCTGGCTGCGGATATAAGGCTGATCCAAAATATGTGAATGACGTTAAAACTTCGGAAGTTCAAGAGTGATCGTTAGGAAAAGAGGCGCTCATCTGCTTTTTACCTCTTTGCTGATTTTTGTGTCGGTTTTCGCGCGGACAAGACGGTTAACGACTGTTTATTCAAACTAAAATTACCGATAAGTCTAAACTGCTTTTTTGGATAAAAAAGATAAAATCATTCTCTTAAAACACTCAAAGAGAGATTTCATGAAAAATGTCCC
>JAISXY010000051.1 GCA_031270285.1 Campylobacteraceae bacterium | reverse complement strand
TAACGGTCTCGCTGAATTATCTGATTTGACGCTGGGGCAGGGGAGAGACCGAGATCTTCGCACACCATCTCTTCAAGTTCAACAGGAGAGTGGGCGAAATTTCCCATAGCGCCGCTTATCTTGCCGACACTTACAATCTTTTTGACACTCATGAGGTTTTCCAAGCTTCTTTTTATCTCGTCATACCATATCGCAAGCACAAGACCAAATGTTATCGGCTCACCGTGTATGCCGTGACTGCGTCCTACCATTAATGTATATTTGTGTTCGTCGGCTCTTTTTTTAAGAGCGTTTAAGAGGATATTTACATCTTCAATGATAAGTTCAAGAGAGTCTTTGATTTGCAGTGCGACGGCAGTATCTATGCAGTCCGAGCTTGTCATGCCGTAATGCACAAAACGACTCTCATCTCCCAAACTTTCAGACACAGAGGTTAAAAATGCGATAACATCATGCTTTGTTTCTCTCTCTATTTCTTCTATTCTGTCTATATCAAATGCGGCATTTTTAACTATCTTTTCGCAGTCTTCGTCCGATATGAGTTCCAGCTTGTTCCATGCTTTAACGGCTGATTTTTCAACCCTGAGCCAAGCGTCGTATTTGGCTTTTTGAGTCCACTTCTCTTTCATCTGTTTTCTTGAGTATCTTTCTACCATGAATAAGCCTTTAAAAGTGTATAATTAGGTTTTGTATTTTCTGCGCAAAATATCAAGAGAATACATGTATAAATTCGTTTTTGTTTGGAAATTAAATTTTATCTAAAAGTGAGTAAAACTTGCCTTATATTTCAAAAGATTTTATAGTAGATAAGCCTGTCAAAGCATGGACATTTTTAGTGCATGAACTTGGGTTTAGTATGAGAGAAGCACAAAGAGCAATAGATAGAAAACAGTTGCTGCAAAATGGTGAAATTGTAAAAAGAAAATCCGATACAGTAAGCAAAATAGTAACACTTTTAGTGTATGAACCGCGCCCAAAAGGGTTGCTGCCAGTATATGAAAATGAGTTTTTTGCCGTTTTTAACAAGCCAAGCGGAGTTTTGACGCATCCAAGAAGCAGGATAACGGACTACTCTTTAAATGATGAAATAAAATATAGATATGGCAAAAATGCAAATGTTGTTCACAGGCTTGACAAAGAGACGAGCGGACTTATAATTGTCTCAAAAAGTAAAGAGTATGAAAATGAGTTAAAAAAACTGTTTTCAAATAGAGAGGTTGAGAAAAAGTATAAAGCTCTTGTACGGGGCAGAATAGATGAAGAGATGAAAATAGATGCGCCGATTTTGATAAATAGAGATTTTGTAGCCATAAAAACAAAAGTGTGTATAAATAAAAATGGCGCTCATGCACTGACGGAGATAAAACCGCTAAAATATTTTGAAGAGATAGATGCGACTTTAGTACATGTAACACCAAGAACGGGACGACAGCATCAGATAAGAGTGCATTTGTTTCACGTGGAACATTCTATCATAGGCGACCCGCTTTATGGAGTAAATACTAAAATGGCGACGATGTATTTGGATGGACAAATGGATGTAAAATCAAGAATTAAATTTACAGGCTCCGAAAGACTGTTGTTACATGCAGACGAATTAAAATTTGAATATAGAGGGGAGGAGTATAGCTTTAAATCAAAAATAGATATTGAGTCGGAATTTATCACTTTTGCCGCTGCTATAAAAAAGCATATTCATGATTGATTAATTGAAACAGTTTTAATTTTTAAAAGTCGCCATAGATTTTAATTGCCGCTTGCAAGGAGAGTGTCTATATCAAAATCGCAGTATTTTCTATAAGAACCCTGCTCAAAATCATAAACCGTGCCTCTTAACTGTTCGGTATATAGTTCATAAGTTCGTATTCGGTTTTGCGTGTTAAATTGAACAGCTTTAAGTTTTGAAGCTATGGCAGGGTCTATCAAGATGGGCGTTTTTATCTCTTTTGCATCGCTTGTAAAATATCTGTTGCAATAATACGCCGCATCTTCAAGTTCAATATTTTTTTCTATATCATTAGGGTTTTTGAGTATTGTTTGATATGCTCTTGCATATTGCATGGCTATCTCATGTATTATAGGATGATAATTTACATATTCGCCGTTACACTCTTTAATGGTTGTAGTATAAAACTCTCCGCTGGAAGAGGCAATATTTATATCTCTTTCATTACATGGTATATATTTATCATAAGTTTGATATATCCATCTTTCTACATCGTCTCTTACATTGTTATTGTTAGTGTCAATTCCGAGCAGAGTAGAATCATTTAGTCTAACATTGGGCTCAGGCGGTAATTTATATTTATCGTCAAAAGATTTGATTATTAAATACGAAATAGCCAATATAACCATCAACGATACAACGGCAATAAAAGATACCTTTTTATTTAAAATCATATTATCTCCTCAATGTAAAAATTATACTCAAAAAAACCTTATGGTTAGTTATCAAAAAAAATAATTTTTATCAATGCCACAACACTAACAACAACTACAATGCCCACTAAAGCAAATAACGATATATCAAGCCAACTCATATTCTAACCTTTGTTTCAATTGTCCGCATGCCGCACTTATATCAAGTCCTTTTGACTGGCGAATAGTACAGAGCAATCCGTGTGAATTTAAAAACTCTGCAAAAGCCATAACATCTTTTTCGTTCGGTCTTTGAAACTCGCTTCCTGCATGAGGATTGAAATAGATGAGATTTACCTTTGCTTTTATGCCGTTCAGTAATTTTACCAACTTTTTTGCGCTATCCATACTATCGTTTATCCCTTTTATCATGAGGTATTCAAAAAGTACTCTTTTGCGCATGTCTATCGGGAATTTTTTTACCGCTTCAATGATGGATTTGATATTATAAGCTTTGTTTATAGGCATTAGTTTTTGTCTCGTCTCATCATCCACAGCATGTAAAGAGATAGCCAAAAGCGCACCCGTATCAAGTGAGCCGAGTTTTTCTATTTGAGAGCTTAATCCGCTTGTAGAGATGGTTTGCCTTCTTGGACTTATACTAAGACCGTCTATATCTGCAAAAATACCAACCGCTTTTACAACATTTTGCAGATTATCCAGCGGTTCGCCCATACCCATATATACAATATTTACTCTGCGGCTCGCATCAATACTGTTTATTTTTTTTACAAAAAGAACTTGGGCGGTTATCTCTCCCGCACTCAAATTTCGCACAAAACCATTTTTACCTGTAAGACAAAATGCGCAGCCAATTTTACAGCCTACTTGAGATGAGATACATATAGTGTATTTTGCACTGCGTATTTTGCCGCTTTTTTTATCAAACCCTTCAGCCTTCATAGGAAGCAGAACAGTTTCTATTGTAAAATTGTCTCGCAACATGAATAGATATTTTTTGCTGCCGTCACTGCTCTCTTCGGTTTTTAAAAGGCGAAGCGGCATAATATAATATTTTTTTGACAACTCATCGCGAAAATATTTAGGCAAATTTAGCATCTCATCAAATGAAAACAGATATTTTTGATATATCCATTGATATATTTGATTTGCTCTGAATGAAGGCTGTACTTCCTCTGCAAGCTCTTTTTTAGTCATATCTAAAATGGAGGTCATAAGAAATCTTTAAAATCAGACAAAGCAGCATCTTTTAATAACTCTTTCGCTTTTCGTTGATTTTTAAAAAAGTTTTCATGAGCATCTTTATCGCAATAATTTGTTATGCAAAAAAGTCCAAGAGCAGGAATATTAAATTTTTCCGCTGTTTTTAAGATAGCAAAAAATTCCATATTTTCTATGCCCAATCCATATTCTAAAAAAAGTTTTGCCTGATTGGCGTCAGCAGTAATAAAATTGCTTGAATTCACGATAATTTTTTGAGATGTTCCACGTGGAACATTTTCCTCATCTCCTCTGATTTCGCCAAAAATCGGACTATATGAAAGATTTTGCAAAAAACCTATCTCTATATTGATGGCTCTATTTGCAGTGAGCAGCTGAAACTCTTTATATTTTCCATAACTTCCCGCAGTACCGATAAAGAGTATATTTTTTGGATGTTTTTTTATCAAAATACGCGTTAAGTTAATGGAAGCATTAATAAGTCCGACACCTACCGGAACAGCAAATGGAAATGTTTCGCCAAGCCCTGCGCTTACTATCATAATCTGATACTTATCCCTTCGTTTTTAAGATACTTTTTTAGGTTGATTATCTCAATTTCCCTGAAGTGAAATATAGAAGCCGCAAGCGCCGCATCGGCATAATTCAAAAAAACATCTTTGATATGCTCCATAGTTCCGGCTCCGCCGCTGGCAATTACGGGAATATTTAACATGCGGCTCATTTTTGATGTCAATTCTATGTCGTATCCGTCTTTTGTGCCGTCTTTATCCATAGATGTCAGAAGTATCTCTCCCGCACCTCTGTTTTCAGCCTCTTTTGCCCATGCAAGCGCATCTATTCCCATATCTATACGTCCGCCGTGTTTGTATATATTCCAACTGTTACCATTTTTTTTCGCATCTATTGCTACTACGATGCATTGAGAACCAAAACGCAAAGCAGCTTGCGTGATAAGATTGGGATCGTCAATCGCAGCAGAATTTATACTCACTTTATCGCATCCTACATGCAGCAGTTTATATATATCGTCAAGCTTTCTGATACCTCCGCCGACAGTCAGCGGTATAAAAACTTCTTTAGCGACTTTTTCAACCAGCTCAACAATAGTATCTCTTTTTTCATTGCTTGCCGTGATATCTAAAAAACAGAGTTCATCAGCTCCTTCGTCATTATATCTTTTTGCCGCTTCTACAGGATCCCCGGCATCTTGAAGACCTACAAAATTTATGCCCTTAACAACGCGGCCGTTTTTAATATCAAGGCAGGGAATAATCCGCTTCGCAAAAGTCTGCATAAAACTCCAAAAAATAAATTTGCTTAATCAAATCGTCAAAAAAGTGTGAAAAATGGTATTGTACCAAAAAATAGCATCAATTATTATAAACATGTAACAATTGTGTAAGCAAAAATAAGCTATACTTAAAACTCAAACCATTTTGTGGATATATAAAGATAAAGGCAAAAAAATATTTCGGTCAAAATTTTTTGACGGACACGACGATTATAGACAAAATTATCCAATCGATGCCCGACATGCAAGGTATAAGCCTTGTTGAGATCGGACCTGGATTAGGTGATTTGACGAAAGCGCTGCTTGGGCGATACGCCCTGTTAGCCTGCGAA
>JAISXY010000043.1 GCA_031270285.1 Campylobacteraceae bacterium | reverse complement strand
CTCCTTTTACCGACAACAAATTTCCCTATGCGCGGAAATCTTCCGGAAAATGAACCAAAGCGATATAGCCAATGGTTTGACACAAAAGACGTTTATCAAAAGATGAAACAAAAAAGAGCGGGCAAAAGCGTTAGTTTTAACCTTCATGACGGTCCTCCTTATGCAAACGGCAATATCCACATAGGTCATGCGCTAAATAAAATATTAAAAGACGTCATCGTCAAAACTCACTACTTTTTCGGCGAAAGCGTGCGGTATATTCCGGGCTGGGATTGTCATGGACTGCCCATAGAGCAGCAGGTAGAAAAAGCTGTGGGCAAAGAGAAAAAAGACGCTATGGCTAAAACCAAATTCAGACAGTTATGCCGCGAACATGCACAAAAATATATACAGATACAAAAAGACGAATTTAAATCATTAGGCATTGTCGGGGATTGGGCAAATCCGTACTTGACGATGAAGTTTGAATTTGAAGCGGATATTTACAGAGCTTTGTGCGATATAGCAAAAAAAGGACTTTTGATAGAGCGAAGTAAGCCTGTGTTTTGGTCATGGGCTGCAAGAAGCGCACTGGCTGAAGCTGAAGTTGAGTATCAGGACAAAGAGGATTACTCCATATTTGTCGCATTTAGTCTGGATAAAGATGCTCTTTCAAAACTTAATGTCAAAGAGGCAAAAGCCGTTATCTGGACGACAACTCCATGGACGCTGCCTGCAAATATGGCGATAGCGTTTAATAAAGACGAAGAGTATGTTTTAACAAGCGAGGATTTGATAGTAGCCAAAGAGCGCATGGAATTTTTAAAAGAGCTTGGGATAACGGAAGGTAAAATCAAAAAAAGTTTTAAAGCGGATATTTTGGAAAACACTCATGCCGTCAATCCTCTAAACGGACGAAAATCGCAGTTGATATTGGGCTCTCATGTATTAATGGACGGCGGTTCCGGTCTTGTTCACACTGCCCCGGGACATGGAGAAGATGATTATAAAGTTGCTTTGATTTACGGTATAGAAACTATCATGCCGGTAGATGAGGACGGCAAATACGACCAAACCGTTGTGCGCGAAAAACTTTTGCCAAACGCACAAGAGTTTGTGGGACTTCATGTATTTAAGGCAAATGAGAAAATTTTAGAAATTTTGGGCAGCTCTTTGCTCAAATGCTCCAAATTTGTCCACTCATACCCTTACTGCTGGAGAACGCATACGCCTATCATTTACCGCGCTACAAAACAGTGGTTTATAGCTATGGACGAAGCAAAAGATGAGAAATTAAGTTTAAGAGACAAAGCTTTAAGTGAGATAGAAAAACTGACATTTTATCCGACATCCGGCTTCAAAAGACTTAGCAGCATGATAGAAAACCGTCCTGACTGGTGTATTTCGCGTCAGCGCGACTGGGGTGTTCCGATAGCGTTTTTCAGGGACAAAACAACAAATGAAGTTATATATGATCATGATATTTTGGAAAATATAGCAGCGCTTTTTGAACAATATGGCGCTGATGTTTGGTGGGATAGGGAGATAAAAGATTTGCTGCCAAAAAATTCAAAACTAAACCCTGAAAATCTTGAAAAGGTTGCGGATATTTTGGATGTTTGGTTTGACAGCGGCAGTACATGGAGAGCGGTTTTGGACTCGCCAAACTATGATGCGGGAGATTATCCTGCCGATATGTATTTGGAGGGAAGCGACCAGCATCGCGGCTGGTTTCAAAGTTCGCTTTTGGTAAGCACTGCGGTTAACGGCAAAGCTCCTTATAAAAATATCCTTACTCACGGCTTTACTGTTGATGAAAAAGGCGAAAAGATGAGCAAATCCAAAGGAAACGGAGTAGCTCCTTCCGATATCGCAAAAAGATACGGCGTAGAGATTTTAAGGCTTTGGGTCGGCACAAGCGACTATACAGCCGAAGTAAAAATCAGTGAAAATATCATAAAACAGGTCGCAGAACAGTATAGAAAAATAAGAAATACGCTTAGATTTTTACTCTCATGCGTCAATGACCTTGAGGTTGTTTTGAAGCCAAACAAGCTTGGAGTTATAGACAGGTGGATACTAAATAGGGCAAAAGAGGTATTTGACGAGGTAAAAAATGCGTTTGGAGCGTATGATTTTTCAAAAGGCTACTCGCTTTTAAACAATTTTATAGCCGCGGAACTTAGCGGAATATATATGGATATAAGCAAAGACAGACTCTACTGCGACGCTAAAGATTCGCATTCAAGACGCTCCGTTCAAAGCGCTATGGCTATGATACTTGACACCCTTTTACCTCTTATCGCACCCGTACTTACATATACTGCAGATGAGGTTATGGATTATGCGCCCAACATCATCAAAAAAGATAAAACTGACGCTTTTGATATAGAATACGCACCTTTGGCTAATGTAAGTTCAGAGTTGAACGGTGAGTTTTTAAAACTTGCCAGAGAGAAATTTTTTGAGATAATAGACAGGCTGAAAAAAGAGAAGATAATAAAATCGACATTAGAATTAAATCTCGTAACAAATGCGGATGAATTTAAAAAAATGACGCTGCAAGACGCTGAAGATTGGTTTACGATAAGCGAAGTTGTCTCATCGTCAAATGGGGAGATTTTGGGCGAATTTGATATAGATAAAGAGCATTTTGTCATAACAAGAGCAGAAGATAAAAAATGCCCCAGATGCTGGAAATTTAAATCAAAAAGCGAAGAAGATTTATGTCCTCGTTGCGCAAAGGTGATAGATGATTGATTTGACAAAGCCAGTCCAGTTTTCATATATTGTAGCGATAGTTATTGTTATGTGTCTGATTATCGCCGTTATGGTATTTGTCGTAAATGCAAGAACGAAAAAACTGAAGGAAAAAGAGGAAAAATCAAAATCACCCCGCAAAAATGTAAAGGTTAAGGTATGATAACGCTAAAAGAAGCGCTGAAATTAAGCAAAGATGAGATAAAAGAGTTAAGAAGCAGCCTTGCAAAAAAGATAAAAGAGAAGAAAAATCTCGGCGCTTACATAGAGCAATTGACAGATGAAGAGATAAATACGAACGGCGAGGGAATACCTATAGCCGTTAAAGATAATATCCAAGTAAAAGGGTGGAATGTTACATGCTCATCCAAAATACTTCAAGGATATGTATCTCCATATGACGCTACAGTTATCACAAATATGGCAAAAGCAAATTTGAGCGCATTCGGCAGAACAAATATGGACGAATTTGCCATGGGAAGCACAACCGCAACTTCATATTACGGCAAAACACTAAATCCTGCAGATAACGAGCGGGTTCCCGGAGGAAGCAGCGGAGGAAGCGCTGCTGCGGTTGCGGGAGGAATAGCCATAGCCGCTCTTGGAAGCGACACGGGAGGCAGTATCCGTCAGCCTGCCGCTTTTTGCGGATGCGTGGGATTGAAACCAACTTACGGAAAAGTAAGCCGATACGGTTTAACCGCATTTTCAAGCTCATTAGACCAGATAGGTCCTATCACGCAAAATGTAGAAGATGCCGCTATACTGTTTGACATAATCGCAAGTCATGAGAGCAAAGACTCTACAAGTATAAATCTCCCTCACACGCCCACAGCCCCAAATCTAAATCCAAACAGAAAATTAAAAATAGCCGTTATAGAAAATTTTTTAAACGAAGCCTCAAGCGAGATTCAAAAGAGCATGAAAGAGGCGATAAAGGCTTTAAAGAATGCGGGTCATGAGATAGTATATAAAAATATGCTAAATTCAAAATACGATGTTGCGACATATTATGTCATAGCCACTGCCGAAGCCAGCGCAAATTTGAGCCGATTTGACGGAGTAAGATACGGCAGAAGAGTTGAGAGCGAAAACTTGAAAGAGATGTATGTCAAAACAAGAAGCGAAGGGTTCGGCGATGAGGTAAAACGCAGAATACTGCTCGGCACTTTTGTGCTTAGCAGCGGGTATTACGACGCTTATTATATACAGGCTCAAAAAGCGAGGCACTTAATAAAAGAGAATTATGAAGATATTTTTAAAAATGCGGATCTTATATTTTCTCCCGTTACTCCGACAACGGCATTTAAATTCGGTCAGATAAGCAATCCTCTTGAGATGTATCTCAGCGATATTTATACGATAGGGGTCAATCTTGCGGGAGTTCCTGCCATATCAGTGCCGATAGGACTGGACAGTGAGGGACTTCCCGTAGGCGGACAGTTGATAGCCAAACATTTTGCAGAGCAAACTTTGCTTGATGGGGCGCTTAGTCTTGAAACAATATTGAAAGGAAAATAGTATATGAAAATTCGCTCTAAAACTTTGACATTTGAAGATGTATTATTGGTTCCGAGGTATTCGGAAGTTTTACCAAAAGAGGTTGATGTCTCCACAAAATTGACGCGCAAGATAGCTCTGAATATCCCGATAATTTCAGCAGCCATGGACACCGTAACCGAACATAGAGCCGCTATCATGATAGCAAGGCTCGGCGGTATCGGAATTATCCACAAAAATATGGATATAGAATCTCAGGCAAGAGAGATAAGAAGAGTTAAAAAAAGCGAGAGTGGGATTATCTTTGACCCTGTCTCCATAGGTGCGGAAGAGACTATACAAAGTGCGCTTGATATCATGTCCGAATACAGAATTTCAGGAGTTCCGGTTATAGATAAAGAGAATGTACTCATAGGTATATTGACAAACCGAGATTTAAGATTTGAGACGGATTTTAAAAAACTTGTCAAAGATGTCATGACAAAACCGCCTCTTATTACCGCCAAAAAAGGTATAAATCTTGATGAAGCCGAAGCGATTTTCAGTAAAAATAAAGTAGAAAAACTCCCGATAGTCAGCGAAAGCGGAAAATTGGAAGGTCTCATAACGATTAAAGACTTAAAAAAGCGCAGAGAGTATCCGCAGGCAAATAAAGATGAATTTGGAAGATTAAGAGTGGGAGCGGCAGTCGGCGTAGGACAGTATGACAGAGTCAAGGCGCTGGTTGAGGCTGGGGTTGATGTGGTAGCGCTTGATTCTGCTCATGGACACTCCAAAGGCGTGCTGGATACCGTAAAAGAGATAAAAAACAGATTTGATATAGAAGTTATAGCGGGCAATGTCGCTACTGCCGAAGGAGCGGAAGCTTTGATAAAAGCTGGCGCAGACGGAGTAAAAGTCGGGATAGGGCCCGGAAGTATCTGCACCACAAGAATAGTAGCAGGGGTTGGCGTTCCTCAAATCTCCGCCATAGACGAATGCTCCAAAGTCGGGCAAAAATACGGTGTTCCCATCATTTCGGACGGCGGTATAAAATATTCGGGCGATATAGCAAAAGCTCTGGCGATGGGCGCTAACTCCGTCATGATAGGAAGTTTGCTTGCAGGAACGGACGAAAGTCCCGGAGAGCTTATCATTTTTCAAGGCAGACAGTACAAAACATACCGCGGCATGGGCAGTATAGGCGCTATGGCAAAAGGAAGCACCGATAGATATTTTCAGGAAGGAACCGCTCAGGATAAATTAGTTCCTGAAGGCATAGAAGGACGCGTTCCGTACTCAGGAACCATCAAAGATGTCATACATCAGATGATAGGCGGCCTTCGCTCATCTATGGGATATGTCGGAGCAAAAGATATAGCGACATTTCAAAAACAGGCGGAATTTGTAGAAATCACAAGCGCCGGACTCAAAGAGAGTCATGTACATGATGTTATCATAACCCAAGAAGCGCCAAATTACAGAATTAAAGAGTAGAATAAAAGCGGATTTTTAAGTCCGTTTTTATAAAACTGTTCTAAAATTATCGGTTCTTGCGGTATAAGATAAGAGCAAAAAGTCCTAAAATCACTATTGGTAACAGTATGGAAATTTCCGCTGTTATAACGCCGCTTGAAGCGAATTTGCCCAAAACAAAAAGCACTCCCCACCCTGCCAGCGCAATAAAAACAAAGATAAAACTCATCAAAGCAAGATTAAAAAATCTAACGGATAAAGGCAGATAATAATAAAAAATCACAACAATAAACGGCGCAAAAAATGGAAAAAATATTATCAAATAGAGATTTGTTTTGATAGAGTCTATATTGATACCCTGATCACCAAAAAATATTATCGCATCAACAGCGTCTGGTATAGACAGCGTGGATTGCCCGAGATGCGCATTTTCAATAATTTTCGGGCGGAATTTCTCCAACACTCTTAATGACGGCAGTTTGACACTCTCTATTTTTGCGTTTGTATGATTATCAACTATCGGTTTTTTTATCACTTCCACATTTTCCAAAACCCATGCATTATTCAAAAAAAGCCCTTTTTGCGCACTTATTATCTCTCGCAGTTCATTATCTTTTATATCAAAAATCTTTACTTTTGTAACTTCCTGCTTCAGAGGATTAAGTTCGCCGAAATAGACATATTTACCCTCGTATTTTAAAAATAAATCGGAAGATGTGGAGACGACTTGGTTGTATTTTAAGATATTGCTTTTATACTCATAAGCGTATGAAAATGTAGTAAAATTAAGCGCAATATAGGCAAAAGTTAAAATTATTGCGGCAAAAAATATAGGCAAAATAAGCGCATTTTTCGTAATGCCTACGGCATACATGCTGATAAGTTCATTTGAACGGATCATTGAAAATTTAGATACTATCATGGCAAAGATGATAGACAGCGGCAAAGTATAATTTACCGCGCTCATGAAGTTGAATAAAATATATAAAAGCTGTAGATTTGCAGAGTCAGGAAGTTTATTTATATTTGTGATAAAATCAACGCCCGCATAAAAAAATTCCAGCGAACAGAATATAATAAAAAAATTTTTCAGATATAAAAGTATGACGTATCGCTGATATATTTTAACCATTTTCGGCACAGATTCCTTTTTTAGATGTATATTGCCGATTTACTTCATCAAAACTTTTTATGAGCAGTTCTTCGCAGATAAGTACGGCGTAATTTATAAGTTTTTCAACGCATGGCAACTCGTCTTTTGAAAAGTCAGACAATACAAAATCAGCCGCATCCTGCCCTGTTTTTGGCGCACCAATACCCAAGCGCACTCTTATATAATCTGCTTTGATATGTGAATCTATAGACTTTAAGCCGTTATGTCCGCCGCTTGTGCCACCCCGTTTAATACGCACACTTCCAAACGGTATGGCTATATCGTCATGGATAACCGCTATCTCCTCCGGTTTATAAAAATTTACTACAGATTCCACGCTTTTACCGGAATTATTCATGAATGTCAGAGGTTTTAAAAAAAGATTATTTGACGCTTTATAGAGAGCGCCGAAAAACTGCGGTTTTGAAATATGAGAGGCTTTAAAGCGTACGCTCAATGCGTCTATCACTCTAAAGCCTATATTATGTCTTGTATTTGCGTAACTCTCGGCAGGATTTCCAAGACCCACAAATAAAAACATTATCTGTTATTGCGCTTTTATAACGCCCACGACGGCAATTCTGTCTGCCTCTATGATTTTGATATTGTCGTTTACTTTAATATCTCTCACAAGTAGCGAATCTCCAACATCAAGGTCGCTAACATCAAGCTCAAAAGCGTCAGGTAGATTTTCAGCCGTAGATTTTACGCCAAGTCTTCTTTTTGAGATAACTAAAACGCCTTTATCCTTAACGCCTTTTGCAATACCTTTTATAACCACTGGAACCATATATTTTGTAACAATATTAGGTAATGCCACTTTTAGATCTACATGTATAAGTCTATTGGTAACAGGCTCTTTTTGATACTCCTGTATAACTACATTATATATCTCTTCGCCGACTTTAACAGGGAAAACAAGTCCCTCTTTTTTGCGTACAGCCTTGATAAATTCGTTCTCTTTAAACGCTGCATGGATGTTCTTAAAGCCTTTTGCATAAATATTGGCAATCAGATAACCATCTCGTCTAAGCGTCTTGAGCGACTTTCTATCGATACTCTCTCTTAGTATGCCTTCCAACATAATTGTCCTTTTAAAAAAATAAGAGGGTGATTTTATCCAATTTTATATAAAAAATAGATAAGTTACCGCTTTAATGATAAAATATCATTATCGTCCATATCTACAGTAACATTCTCGTTTCCACTCTCTTCATCATCATACTCTATACGTTTTCTTGTACCGCCCCTTTTAATGCCCGTATGTCTCTCTATATCATAATTATCAAGCAGTATTTTTAAATCAGTGGGCGATGTCGCGGTATAGAGAGCTTCATTGTAACTAACAAGGTCTTTAGTGTATAGATCAAGCAGCGCCTGATTAAAGCTTTGCGAACCGTAAACATCGCTGTCGTCTTCAATAGCGTCCTTTATTTCGCCCTCTCTTCCCTGTTTTATCATCTCTTCTATGCGTTCGTTTTTGATCAAAATCTCAATAGCCGCAATTCTGCCTTTATCGTCTTTGCGTCTGACAAGTCTTTGCGAAACAACCGCCTGCAATACGGAAGCCAATGATTGTCTAATTTGATTTTGTTCGCTGCCGTTAAACATACTGATAATACGACCTATCGTCTCTTTAGCGTCAAGAGTATGCAGCGTTGAAAGTACAAGGTGTCCCGTTTCGGCTGCTCTAATTGCCGTTCTTATCGTCTCCACATCTCTCATTTCTCCAACCATAATCACATCAGGATCTTCTCTTAAAGACGCTATAAGAGCATCTGAAAAACTTACGGCATCTTGCCCTACAGAGCGCTGATTGATGATACTCTGTTCATCTTTGTAGATAAACTCTATCGGATCCTCAATCGTGATAATATGTCTTTGACTTGTTTGATTTATAAGATTTATAACAGCGGCAAGCGTAGTGCTTTTACCGCTTCCCGTCGGTCCTGTTACCAGTATAAGACCTCTTCTTTTTACCGCAAACTCTTTAACTATAAGCGGCAAACAGAGATCCTCTACAGATGGAATATTCATAGGAATCGCGCGAAATACCGATGAAATGCCATCTGTCTGACGAAATATATTAACGCGGAATCTATAATCCTCGTCAAGTTTATAAGTAAAATCTATATTTTTCTTATTGGCAAAATCATCATATCTCTCTTGCAAAAGTTCTCTCGCCAAAATTTCAACTTCTTCTTTTTTAAATATAGTATTGCTAACCGTTACAATTTCCCCATTCACCCGCCCTTTGATAGCAGCATCGGATTTGATATGCAAATCACTTCCGTTATATGAAATAAGCTCTCTTAAATACCCCTCCAAAGTTCTCATCACAGGACTTTTATAACGACCTTCCTGTGCGGCAGCTCTTTTTGCTTCTGCTTTAGAAGCGGCTTTATTTAATTTAACATCTACGCTTACATCTACATCTTTTTTTATGGCTGATATTTTAGTATCTTCTGCCGCTTTTACCGGGACTGACTGTTTTTTTAAATCTTCTAAAGCTTTTTCATGCGCTTCTCTTGTCAATCTTTCGCGTTCAATCCTGTCCGCCTCTTCAGCTGCTTTTTTATCAGCCTGCTCTTTAGCTATCCTGTCTGCTTCTGCTTTTTTAGCCGCCTCTTCGGCTGCTTTTTTTTCTTCTTCTGCCATTCTTATAGCTTCCTCCCTTTCTCTTATTTCGCGTTCTATACGCTCTTGTTCGGCTTTTTCCGCCGCTTTTATCTCTTCAATCTCTTCATTTGTTACTCTTAAACTCTCCAATAACTCCTTGTGAGCTTTATTGAACTGTCCAAGTCCATCTTCAAGAAGCGAAGCATATACCTCTTTCAGTACAATTCCTCTCGCCTCCACCTCTTCAAAATATCTCTGTATGCTCTCTTTTGACGGACAGGTTTTCTCTTCGGAATCAAGCATCTCTATAAAACTTTCTATGGAAGATAAAGGCGCCGTATTGACGGCATTTTTATAGAGCAGTTTTGTAATATAATATGATTTGCTGACAGATGGGTCGCTTACGCCCGTGCTTGCAAAAAGACACCTTACATTAGAAATTTTCTGTTCTCTTATAAGCTGGTATATATATGAGGCATTCATGACGCCAAATTTCATCTTTTCAAGTCCTGCCGCTTCCATTCTATCATCTAATTTTCTGTCAAAACGGCTTACAAATATACTCATGACAACCTGAGGAAAAGCTTTTTTCGGATTTCTGCGCTGAAATATATAAAATCCGTTTTCTATCGCTTGAAGGCATCTGCCTGCCTGCTGCGGAGAAAAAATAAGCGTAGCATTTATATTAATGCCCTCTATGATCAACTCTTTTATTGTCTCGTATCCGGCTTCAGTTGCAGGGATTTTTATCATGACATTGGGCATACCTATCTTTTTATACAGCCTTTTTGCCTCTTCAGCCATTTTTTCAAAATCATCTGAAAACAGAGGGTTTACCTCTATACTTACAAAACCGTCCTGTTCATTAGCCTTATATGTGGAAAGGAGTAGTTTGGCGGCATTTTTGATATCATTTATCGCCAAAAACTCATATCTCTCTTTAGGCAGCATATCTATACTTTTTCTCTTATCTTCCGCATATGCTTTGGAGTTTAAAATAGCATTTTTGAAAATAACGGGATTGCTCGTAACGCCGCTTACGATTCCCGAATCAATAAGCGCAGGAAGTTCGTTTGATAAAAATTCCCTCTCTATAAAATCGCACCAAACAGAAAAATTACTTGAGCCGACTGCCATTTGAATTTCCTTTACTAAATATAGTTTAAAATTTTTGTTAAGTCTTTCTCGTCCAAGACTACATTTGCTCTTTTTTTCAGAACCTCTTTTGCACAAAATGCAATCTTTATTTTAGAAAACTCGAACATGGAGGCATCATTTGCCCCATCGCCTACTGCTACAGTCTCCTCTTTGTCCGCTCCCAATAATGTTTGTATTCTAAAAAGCATATCGCCTTTTGAAAAACCAAACATCATATCGCCACCGACAAGTCCGGTAAGAGCGCCGTTTTTTACATGTAATATGTTTGAAAAATCAGCGTCAAATCCTAAAACTTTTTTTGCAAAACCTGTCGCATATCTAAATCCACCGCTAAACACTATAACTTTCATGCCGCGCTCATGAAGCTCTTTTATCAACTCTTTAGCGCCCTTTACATAAGGAAGGTTTTCACATATATCTATAACTTTTCTCTCACTCATCCCTTTTAAAAGCGCTGCTCTTCTATTTAACGCCTCAAAAAAATCTATCTCGCCCCTCATCGCTTCAGCCGTAAGTTTTGCTACTTCTGCGCCTACGCCGTAAGCATCGGCTAAAAAATCAATCGTTTCTCCATCCATAAGCGTAGAATCAAAATCAAAAGCCGCAAGTTTCATTCAAAACTTCCTAAATTTTTATCTTATTTTTTTGATATAATACTCAAATATATATTAAAAAGTGGATAAAAGTATGTACTTACAATTAAAAAACCAACTTCAAAACGGTCAATTTATCTCTTTGGAAATCACGCCTCCTCATGGTGCGGATATCAAAGCTGTTTTTCATAAACTTGCAGCGACAAAATTAAAAAATAAAATAGACGCTTTTGTCGTTACAGACAGCCCTTTGGCAAGACTTAAAGCAGATTCTATAATTACCGCATTTAAACTGCAGGAGTATTTTTCCAAGCCGACCATTGCTACCATGACAATGCGCGACAGAAATAAAATCGCTCTCCAATCGGCAATTCTGGGTGCCAATGCGCTTAATGTAACGGCTATATTGGCTCTTACCGGAGATTCTGCGACAGGAAGCAATCAGCCCAATGTAAAAGGGGTTTTTGAAGCAAACTCCACGCTGCTTTTGGAGATTATTAAATGTTTTAATGCGGGTATTGATTATGCGGGGAGAGAATTTAGCGCACCTTTGAAACCTATACTCTCTTTTGCGGTTTGCAATTCGCGCGCAAATCAACCCAAAACGCTGCAGAAAAAAATAATAAATAAGTTGAAATTTAATCCCGCCGCCATTATAACGCAGCCTGTTTATGATATTGAAAATGCAAAATGGTTGAAAAATATATTTGACGAGGCAAAAGAACAGACTAAAGCCGACACCGAATTGATTTTCGGATTTTTCCCCGTAACAAAACTTAAAACCGCACAGTTTTTAAATTCGCATGTAAGCGGCGTACATATTCCGCAGCTTTTGATGCAACAGCTATCAAACGCTAAAAAAATCAGCGAAGAAAAAGAGTTTGCAACAGGCATAGCTCTGTCAAAAAATATATTTAAAGAGTTGAAAAATTTTCACTGCAAAATTCACATTATGGCTGCTAATAATTTCAAACTTTTAGATGAGATAATAGAGTAAACTTTCACGCTTTTTCATGATTCTTTGTAAGTAAACTCTTTAAAATGCGGTTTTGATTTGGAGTCAAACCGATAAAATTTTCCGCCGCATGCAAATGAGCCGAGATTGATATAGGTGCGATTATCGGACACAAAGCTTTGATTTTGATGATAATGTCCCTCCACAATAAAATCGCAGTTTTGATAAAAAGCTGTTTTATTTAAAGCAATTTGTTCAAAATCATCAATCTTGACGCAAAGTTCTTTTTTTTCAAGCTTTTTTAAAATAGAGTTTGAAATTAAACCATAACGGTCAAAAAGATTTAAAACGGCAATCAAAAACGGATTTCTTATCAATGCGGTATAAAGTTTATATCCGAATTCACCGTTAAGATCGCCGTGAGAAATATTAAACAGACCACATCTGCTCTCAAACAATATCGGCTGTTTTTTCAAAGGAATGACTTTCGCATTTGAAAAAAGTCTGCCGAGATTAAAGTCATGATTGCCCTCAAAATAAAATACCTCTATCTTTTGTCCAATCTCTTCAATAACCGCTATTTCATTTTTAAAGAGATATTCTGTTTTTTTAGCACCGCCAACAAGCAAATCAAACATATCGCCCATCAAAAAAAGCTGTGCGGCGGCTGTTTCTCCTGTTTTTATCTTGTCTAAAAATTTTGCAAAAAGAGTTCTATTTTTGCCGTTTTCATGAGCGTCCGCAACAAATAAAGCTCCGTCTTTTATCTCAAGGGACATAAGAGACCTTAGGTATCCCCGCACTCTCTTCAAAACCAAACATCAAGTTAGCATTTACGACCGCTTGAGCCGATGCGCCGCGCAAAAGATTATCTATGCTTGAACTAACAAACACAATATCATCTTTCTGTATGGCAAAAATATCGCAAAAGTTCGTCCCAGCCGTAAGCTTTAAACTAACGGTATTTTCTCTTATCCTAACAAACTGTTCGTCCTTATAAAAAGATGTTAGTACTTTAAATGCGTCTATTTCGGTATTTACCTGTATATACGCACTAACTAACATACCTCTTGTTATTGGTAACAGATGCGGCACAAAATGTATATTGTTAGCGATACCATGTAAAGTCAAAATTTCCGCTATTTCAGGCTCATGTCTGTGTTTTAAGGCATTGTAAGTCAAAAAATTCTCATTTACATTTACAAAATGCTCGCTCTCGGTTATCTTTTTACCGCGCCCCGATACGCCGCTTTTAGCATCTATGAAGATAGGCGTCTCTTTTTTGATATACGGTGCAAACGGAGCTATCGCCAAAATAGAAGCGGTAGGATAACACCCCGGATTTGCCACTAAAGAGGCTTTTTTTATCTTTTCACGATTAAGTTCGGGTAACCCGTAAACCGCATTTTTCAAATGTTCTTTATCCAAATGAACGCCATAATGTTTTTCATAATTTTCCAAAGAGAGTCTATAGTCGGCAGATAAATCTACCACTTTCACGCCAAGATTTAAAAGCTCTTTTGCAAACTCCATGGCAGTCTTGTGAGGAAGCGCCAAAAACGCCAATTCGCAGGTTTTAGCTATCTCTCTGGCATCACTTTTTTTTACATCAATATCAACTACATGTAACAGGCTTGGATGCAAATCGCTTATTTTCACGCCACCTTCGCTTGTTCCCGCATACGAAAGATTAAAATTCGGATGATTTATCAATATTTTTATAAGTTCAATTCCTGTGTAACCGCTCGCACCCACTATGGCAGCATTAATTTTTTTCATATTTTCTCCTAAAACTCTATAGGCTTGAAGTAAACCTCTACCACTTCGTAAGAGGCTTCGCCTTTAGGCAATTTGACTACAATCTCATCACCCTTTTTTTTACCGATTAAATGCTTGGCAAGAGGCGACGAGATAGAGATAAATCCCTTTTCCACATTACTCTCAAATGCACCGACTATCGTGTAAATAACGCTCTGCGCATTATCAATATTTTCCAGCTCAACAGTAGAACCAAAAAGTACCTTATTGTGTTCGTAAAGGCTTGGGTCTATTATCTGCGCTCTTGATAAAATGTCTGAAAAATCAGCTATTCTTGCTTCTATAAATCTCTGTTTTTCGCGCGCGGCATGGTATTCGGCATTCTCTTTCAAATCGCCGTGAGAACGCGCTGTATCTATCTCTATCACAATTTGCGGACGCTGCACTTTTGTCAAATCTTGCAACTCCTCTTTTAATTTTGTAAACCCGTAAAGCGTCATAGGCTCTTTTTTCACTTTAAACTCCAAAAACCGTAAAATTTAAAATTTTTATTATACTCCGATTATCTTAGCTACTTCTTGAGAACTGCCATGCGCTAATATCTCCTTTAATTTTTGGGCGTGCGCAAAATACCTGTTTTTATCCATATCATGATACTCTTTTATTAGATTTTGTGCGGTTACGGATTCTTGCAAAAACTCTTTATGCAGAGCATCATGCCTGTAAAAATCAAATATAATATTTGCCAAACCCGCAAATTTTAACTTCACAAATCTTTTTGCAATAAAATAATCAAGCGCTTTAGCTTTATAACAAAGTGCAAGCGGAGTGCCGATAATAGCCGCTTCAAGCGTAGCGGTTCCCGAACAGATAAAAGCAAATTCTGCGCTAAGCAGGCTCTCATGAGCGTTATTGGATATGGTAAATCCGCTCAAATCTCCGTAAAGCGCATCTATCTCTTGGCTGTTGAAATGCTTTGGTATAACTATGATATTTTTTTTATTTAAATTTGCGGCAACCTCTTTAAAAACGCTCATGAGAGATTTTATCTCGGATTTGCGAGATCCCGGCATAAAAACTATTTCGCCGCTGTTTTCAAGATTTTTTTTGGTCTGTTTTATTTCGTCCAAAAGAGGATTTCCTACATAAATTGAACGGGTATAAAATCTCTCTTCAAAAGGAAAGATGGACGCCAAATTTGTGCAATATTTTTCTACTTTTGCGGCGCGTTTTGGCTTCCATGCCCAAACTTTCGGCAAAATATACCAAGTTATAGGAATGTCTTTATTTATCTTTCTGATTTTTTTTGCTAAAGGCAGATTGAAAGCGGGAGAATCTATAAGCAATACATGCGAAGCTTTAAGGCTCAAATCTGCCATTTTATCTATTGCCTTTTTGGCGGATTTGAGTTTGGCAAAAATATCCAAAAAACCCATAACGGAAAACTCTTTTGATCTGAAAAGAGGATTTCCGAACTCTTCGTCAAATATGCCCGCAAGCTCGTAACTGCCAAGTTTTTCCAAAATCGGTTTTAAATGCAGATTTGCCGAAGGCTCAAGCGCACTTACTAAAATTTTTTTCATGACAGCCAGCCAATCATAACAAGCCAGACGAGTGCGCATCCAAGCAGCAGCCTGTAAATAACAAACGGCGTTATCGTCCATCTTTGTACGGCTTTTAAAAACAGATGTATGCAGGCGTATCCGCTGATAAACGATATGGCGACAGCGCCCGCTATCTTATCCCACTCTACATCTGCCGCGCTTTGAATTAGTTTCAACCCCTCATATCCGCTCGCAAGTAAAATAATAGGAATGGAAAGCAAAAATGAAAATCTTGCCGCACTTACGCGATTAAATCCCAAAAACAAAGCCATGCTTAATGTTATGCCCGACCTTGAAACTCCCGGAATCAACGCCAGCATCTGTGCCAAACCTATAAAAAGTGCGATATAAAGAGTGATATTTTTTTCATCTTTTTTGCCTGTAAATTTATCGGCTATAAATAAAACGATGCCGAAAAGTATAGTTGTAACGGATATAACCAAAGGCGAGCGAAGATGCGTTTCAACCATGCCGTTAAACAAAAGTCCTGCTATACATGCCGGAATTGTAGCTATTATAACTCCCCATGCAAGTCTGCTTTCTCCTGTATTTTTTTGCACTTTTAAGGAGATGAACCAATCTTTCAGAAGCACTGCGATTTCATTTTTAAAATAGATAACAACGGCAAAAAGCGTACCGAAATGCACGGCAACATCAAACGCAAGTCCCTGATCTTGCCAGCCGAACATTTTTGGCAGCAATACCAAATGAGCCGAACTTGATATGGGCAAAAACTCCGTCAATCCTTGTACGATAGAGAGTATAAAAACTTCAAACCAACTCATCTTTTTCTTCTCATGATATAGACCTTTGCGGCAATAGAGGCGTCAAAACGGCTGAAAATTTATACTCCATGCGCACTTGCCAATAACTCTTTTGCTCTTTTTACTACATTTTCCACGCTAAAGCCAAATTTTTCAAACAATTTTTCGCTTGGCGCAGATGAGCCGAAACTCTTCATGCATATAATATCGTCCGCATACCGCCACCACACATCGCCCGAACTTGCTTCAACCGCTAAAACTTTTGTATTTTTATCTATCACTGTTTGTATATACTCTTTTGACTGTTCGGTAAACAGGTCAAAACACGGCACGCTTACGACATTGGCGTCTATGCCTTCATCTTTCAACCTGCATGCGGCTTTTACGCAAAGTTCCACTTCGCTTCCGCTTGAGATGAGTGTGATTTTGGGATTTTGCGCTTTTTTCAAAAGATATCCGCCCTGCGCTGCGCTGCCAAAATCCTTTTTACCGTCCAATACCGTCAATTTTTGGCGCGAGAGGACAAATGCGCTTGGGGCATTAAGTCTTAAAGCTTTTTTCCAAGCCTCTACATTTTCATTTGCATCGGCAGGTCTCCATACATAAAAGTTTGGTTGTGCGCGAAACTGCGTTAGCTGCTCTATCGGCTGATGTGTAGGACCGTCTTCCCCAACTCCTATGCTATCATGCGTCCAGATAAAAAATGTTTTCAATCTCATTAAAGCGGCAAGCCTTGCGGACGGTTTCAAATAGTCGCTGAATATAAAAAATGTCGCACTGTAGGGCAAAAATAGCCCATATAAAGAGATGGCATTGCAAATCGCCGCCATAGCATGCTCTCTGATACCAAAGTGGATATTGCGTCCTTTTGGAAAACTTCCCATGCCGTTCAGTTCGCTTTTATTTGATGGGGCAAGGTCTGCGCTTCCGCCCAAAAATCCAAGCAGCGCTTTTGCTATCTCATTTATGATTTTGCCGTTGCTGTCTCTTGTCGCAACGCCGCTTCCAGCTTCAAAAAGAGGCCATTTGACAGAATCAAAATTCGGATTTAAAAGTTTGTCCAGTATCTCTTTTTGCTCTGCTGTGAGAGGTTTTTGCTTCCACTCTTTTTCTGCTCTCTCGCCGTCAATTTTTGCTTTTACAAACTCCTCTTTTACATCGTCAGGCACAAAAAAGAAACTGTTCTCATCAAAACCCGCTTTTATTTTGGCATTTTTTATCACTTCGCTGCCAAGCGGTGCGCCATGAGCGTTGTGGCTGCCTTCCAATTCGCATGCGCCTTTGGCTATGATGGTATCGGCTATAATAAGATACGGTTTTGTCTGCTCTTTAGCTTTTGACAAAACTTCGTTTATTTCGTCAAAATTGTGTCCGTCTATCTTTGAAACTTCCCAACCCTGCGCTTCAAATCTGGATTTTATATCTTCGCTGAATGCAAGCGATGCGCTGCCTTCTATGGTTATATTGTTGGAGTCGTAAATCAAAACAAGATTATCAAGTCCCAAATGTCCTGCAAACGAACAAGCCTCATAGCTGATGCCCTCTTCCAAGTCCCCATCGCCGCACAAACAATAAACTTTGTGGTCAATAACCTTTACGCCGTCCGTATTTAATATATTTGACGCATATTTTGCCGCAGCGGCAAATCCCACGGCATTTGCCACGCCCTGACCTAAAGGTCCCGTTGTTACTTCCACTCCCGCAACTTCGCCATATTCCGGATGTCCGGGGGTTTTGCTGCCAAGCTGTCTGAAGTTTTTCAAATCCTCTATACCGATGTCATATCCGCTCAAGTGCAAAAACGAATATACAAGCGCAGATGCGTGTCCGCCGCTAAAAACAAGCCTGTCGCGATTAAGCCATTTGGGATTTACGGGATTGTGTTTTAAATGATAAGATAAAACCGTAACAATATCCGCAAGTCCCATCGGAGCGCCCGGATGTCCGCTGTTTGCTTTTTGAACCATATCGGCAGACAGAAAACGAATCGTATCGGCCTGTTTTTTTAATAATTTATACTCCACCCTAACATCCTTTATTTGAAATTTGTATCTAACACTTTTTGAAAATAACTGCTAAGAGCGCCGAAACTCTCCGCTTTGGTTTTAAGCTCTTTTACTTTGGCGTCCCTTCTTTTTACAGTTTCAGTAAGCCCCAAAAGATTGACAAAAGAGTTTTTATTTGTATCGTTCATAGTAGGTTTGCCCGCCTCTTTTTTGCTTTGAGTGGCATCTATAATGTCGTCTTGTATCTGAAACAAAAGTCCGAGTTCCAAGCCAAATGAGTAAAGCTTCTCCTCTTCCTCACTTGAAAGTCCCGCTATAACGCTTCCCATTTGCAAAGCGGCGGCTATAAGTTTTGCGGTTTTGTGCGTATGCAAAAACTCTAATTCCACCTCATCTAAAGGGTTATTTTCAAAATAACAGTCTATCGCCTGTCCAAGTGCCATGCCGCCGCTTCCCGCATTAAAACTCAAAATCTCGCACAATCTCACTTTAGTCTTTGCGTCCAAAGGAGAGCGTGAGAGCGTTAAAAAAGCGTCCGTATTTAGAGCGTCTCCTATCAAAATAGCGGTAGTTTCGTCGTAAGTTACATGCAGCGTAGGACTTCCGCGCCGCAAGGAAGCGTTATCCATGGAGGGCAAATCATCGTGTATAAGCGAGTAAGTGTGTATCATCTCCAAAGCCAGCGCAGCGTGCATGGAGGCATTAAGCAGCAGCGGACTGTACGCATTTACGACATTTAACAGCAGAAGCGGACGAAATCTCTTGCCGCCGGATTCAAACATTTGCCTATATGCTTCGTTAAAGTGCGGGTGAAAACTCTGCACTTTAAAAAGATGCGCCTGTAAAAATTTTTCAAACTCTTCCAACATTTTCAAAAATCCTTTAAAAAAAGAGCTTATACGCTACAAATAGCGGTAAAGCCGCAAAAATAATTTTAGTCATGAGGTTGCTTCTTTGATATGCCGCTTCCTCTTCTTCGGTAAATTTAAGAGTTATATCGTATATGGCGCGTCCAAAACGATACGGCTCAATATCAACTATAAGCGCCGCATTTTCGCGCATATTTTTAAATTTTTTAGCTTCCTTTTTACCTTAAGCCGCCAAAGCCTCCCAGCATCTTTGAAGCTAAAAGTTTTCTATCCTCCTCAACCATTTTCAAAGCGTCGTTCATGGCGGATATTAATAAAATCTGCATAGCGTCTTTATCCTGTAAAAGCGAATCGTCTATCGTAATATCTATCACTTCCCCGCTGCCGTTTATGCTCACGCTCACAAGTCCGCCGCCGCTTTTTGCGCCGAATATCTTGCTTTTAGACTCTTCTTGAAGTTCTTGTGCTTTTTTTTGCGCCTCTTCAAACATTGCGCCCATTTTTGAGAAATCAAATCCGTCCAACATTAAAGATGCTCCTCTTTTTTTATAATGCTGTTTTTTTCATCTACCAAAATAATGTTCGGTTTAAAATTTTGCAGCTCTTTTTCATCTATCATGACATAAGCTATTATGATGATTTTATCTCCTACCTGCGCTTTTCTTGCGGCTGCTCCGTTTAAACAGACGATATTGCTGCCGCTTTTTCCCTCTATGACATAAGTGCTGATACGCTCGCCGTTATTGATATTTACGATATCTACTTTTTGACCGATTTTCAAGCCTGCCGCGTCAATTAAGTTTTTGTCTATCGTGATAGAGCCCGTATAGTTTAAATTTGCATCCGTAACGGTGGCTCTATGGATTTTGCTGTAAAGCATCTCAAACATCATCGTTAATCCCTCTTATATTTTTAATCTATTATTTTATCAATTTTTTGCTTTTAAAAATGTTTGCACAATCTCTTTATCGCTGTACGGGTATTTTACCCCTTTTATCTCCTGATAAGTTTCGTCTCCTTTGCCGAGTATCATTAAAACTTCCGCCGCTTCCAAACTCTTTAAAGCTTTCACGGTAGCCTCTTTTCTGTCGGCAATCCTGTAAACATTCTCTTCTTTTTCAATGCCTTTCATGATATCATTTATAATACTCTCGGCATCCTCGCTTCTTGGGTTGTCGCTTGTGATATAGACTCTTTTTGCATATTTTGAGACGATTTTACCCATTAAGGGGCGTTTTGTTTTGTCTCTGTCGCCGCCCGCGCCAAAAACCACTACAAGCTCATTGTCTCTCATTGCTTCCAAAACTTTTTCTATACCGTCAGGTGTATGAGCAAAATCCACAATCACCAAAGGCTCGCGGCTTACAATCTCCATTCGTCCGCTCACTCCCGCAAAATTTGCAAGCGCTTCGTTTATCTTTGAAAATGAGACTTTTTCTAAAATATGAACGGCTGATACGGCGGCTAAAAGATTGTAGAGATTAAATTTCCCTTGAAGCGCACTTGAAAACGGATAAATTTTATTTGCATACTGTACCGCCATCTCTATGCCCTCTTTTAAAGCATAGGCGCTGATTTGATAAGTAGCGCTCTTTTCAATGCCGTAAGTAAGCGCATTTTTGAGGTTATATCTTATATGCTCGTCATCTTTATTGATAAGTTTTGGCGTATCATCTTCAAAAAACGAACTTTTTGCGCTTATGTATTTTCCCATACTTTTATGAAAATCCAAATGATCCTGCGAAATATTCGTAAAAATCTTCAATGCAAATTTCAGCCCCTCTATGCGCTCCTGAATGATAGCATGAGAGCTTACCTCCATTACAAAATATTCGCAATTCTCATTTGAAGCCTTTTGCATGTTGATGAGCGTATGCAAAATGGACGGGGTTGTGAGGCTTTTGTTTTCCACGCATTTGTCATTTATAAAACAGCCGCGCGTGCCTTGCAGTCCGGCTTTTTTGCCCAAATCCAACAGTATTGAATATATAGCCGCGGCGGTTGTTGTTTTGCCGTTTGTGCCCGTTATACCGACAATCTTCAAATCAGGATTTATGCCCAAAACCTTAAAGCATTCATGTACGCCCAAAACTGTTTTGCAGCCCTTTTTTAAAGCCTCTTGTTCGTATGCGGCATTTTGAGCGGTTTTGACAAATGCACCATCAACACTTGCTTCGTTTGAGTTGTCCGTTATAAACTTAAATGTTTGGTTTTTAACCTCATGGATCATTGCTCTATCTCATTCTCAATAGGAACGTTTACTACTTCCATGTCCGGATGTATATCTATGCGAAGTTGTCTTTCTATGCCGAATTTCAGCGTCAAATCGCTTGATGCGCAGCCATTGCATGCGCCTTGAAACTGTATAAAAACGCGCCCGTTTTTTATGTAAAGTAGCTTCATGTCGCCGCCGTCTTTTACAAGCATCGGTCTTAATTTATCTAATATTTTAGATACGACGGGCAGCAACTCTTCGTCTGTGAAAGGAATCATACCATACTCCTAAAAAAGTATCTATTTAACTATAAATGCGATTAAAAGTATCTTAATTTCTAAAAACGGCTGCTCACATTTGCAAACAAAAAAGTCCGCAAAGCTTCATATATCAGCACGCTCAAAGGCGCACAGCTTACTCCTATTATAAATGGAATAAGCGCAAAAACGCCATTTTTTACAAGGATTAAAAATATAATCAAAAAAAGCACATAAGAAGCGATACGGTAAGGAGAAAAAAAACCTTTAAGAGTCGTTTTTGTATTTTTTACATAAGGGATTTTCGGCTTTTTATCACTCTCTTCATCGTCCCAAATGCCGTAAGGATCTTCTATTTTATCTATTATATCGGCTTCGTTTTCATATATGGAAGCTCTATAATTTACCATTTTTTTATAGCCCAAAAATGAGCATATCACAATCAAAAATGAGCTTAAAAATCCAACTTGCGCATTCAAAAACCACACTCTGCCGCCATACAGACAAATCACTGCAAGCAGCGCTTCCAACCCTGCAAAAATGCTAATTGACAATTTAATATTTATCATCTTCGTCATCATCTTCTTTTGGTTTGTATTTGTAACGCGGTTCGTTTTTAAGTTCATCATACATTTTTTTCTGTTTTTTATATGCGATATGTACATTTTTCACG
>JAISXY010000040.1 GCA_031270285.1 Campylobacteraceae bacterium | reverse complement strand
ATTTCGCCGTCGCTAAAAGTGTGTACCTGTGCGTCAGAGAGAGGGAGAGAGAGATTTTTCGCCACTTGTTTGGCAAATTCAAGATTGGCTGTTCCTGCAAAAACTTTATAGCCTCGCATGTGTTGATTCCTTTTTTGTTGGCAGTAATTAAAAAGTCAATTTTAACCAATAAGGACTTAAAATTTTATATTTTTACTTATCAAAACAGACTGTATATCTAAATAACAATATAGTTTTTATAACATGCAAGTTTTTTCGCAATAAAGCTTTTTATAACTCTTTTTTGATAAAATAGCTTCTCTTTTTAGATATATTTGATAAGGATATGTATGGCGATATTTGATATTTTGGTCGGACTTGTTACGAATGTACACTTTATCTTTTACATTATAAGCTTTTTTGTAGGCGGTATTCCATTTGGTCTGATTTTGGCGAAAAAATTTGCAGGAGTTGATCTTAAAAATATGGGAAGTCAAAGCATAGGAGCTACAAATGTATTAAGAGTGGTAAAAGAGAAAAATCCCGCTCTGGCAAAAAAACTTGCTGTTGTTACCGTAATATTGGACGCTTTTAAGGGCGTTTTTATGCTTATTGTTGGAAGTTTATTGGGGTTTGATGCAAATGCTTTATGGCTAATGGCTATTATGGCGGTAGCAGGACACTGCTTTAGTCCGTATCTTAAATTTGAAGGTGGAAAGGGAGTTGCTACGGGCGCAGGAGTGATGCTCTTTTTGTTGCCAATAGAGACGCTTATAGCCATAATCGTATGGTTTATATGCGGTAAACTTCTAAAAGTCTCATCTATTGCTTCACTGTCGGCAGTTTTAGCGTTGATTGTTGCAGTTATTTTTATACATGGAACAATTCCGGAAGTAAATAGTTTTATGCCGCTTGGCATTATAGTAGTTATAGTGTGCTATAAACATATCCCAAATATTATCAGACTTATCAAAAAAGAGGAGGGCAAGGTTGTCTGAAAAAATAACGCTTTTGATTGAAAAGCTTGAATTTGAAACTATTATAGGATTGCTTGAAAAGGAGCGGAAAATACCCCAAAAAATTGAAATTTGGGCAAAAATAGAGATAAAATATAAAAGAAATCTATTGATTGATTACATGCAGATCATAAAAACAATAAAAGAGGTTTTGATTGATGGTAAATTTTTCACAGTTGAAGAGGCACTTTTGAGTTTATGTGATAAAATTTCAGCCATAAATCCCAAGATCAAAAAAATTTTTTTAAAAATTTTAAAACCTCAAATTATTGAAAATACGGTTGTAGGAGCATGTATTGAAAAAAAATTTTAAAATTTTCTAAAAAAAATATTAAAATTTTCTAAAAAAATGCTATAATTTGACTTAATTTTTTTAAGAAGGAATAGAAACCTATGCGCATACTAATTGTTGAAGATGAGATAACGCTAAACAAGACAATTTCAGAAGGTCTTCAAGAGTTTGGTTATCAGACAGATACATCGGAAAATTTTAAAGACGCCGAATACTATATCGGCATTAGAAACTATGATTTGGTTTTAGTTGATTGGATGTTGCCTGATGGCGACGGCATTGATTTGATAAGTGTCATCAAACAGAAAACATCTAAAACTGCAGTTATTATTTTATCGGCTAAAGACGATAAAGAGAGCGAAGTAAAAGCTCTTAAGGCTGGTGCTGATGATTATATTAAAAAGCCGTTTGATTTTGATGTTTTGGTCGCAAGAATTGAAGCAAGACTACGTTTTGGCGGGACAAATGTTATTAAAATAGATGATTTGGTTATAGATCCTGATGAAGAGAAGATAATCTATAAAGGTATAGATATCGAACTTAAAGGCAAACCTTTTGAAGTTTTAACTCATTTAGCGCGCCATTCTGACCAGATTGTATCAAAAGAGCAGCTGTTGGACGCTATTTGGGAAGAGCCTGAACTCGTAACTCCGAACGTGATAGAGGTGGCGATTAATCAAATCAGACAAAAAATGGACAAACCGCTTAATATATCAACGATTGAAACCGTAAGAAGACGCGGTTATAGATTTTGCTTTCCAAAAAAAGTATAAAAGTTAATTTATTATGTGATCAGCGTTGTTTTACGGCGCTGATTGATATTTTAGAGATCGCATCTGCACTGCAAATCAAGCGCCAACATTAATATTTTTATGCTAAATTCACAAAAACCATAGATAAATGAATATTTTTAAATTTTATTAAAGTTTTTTTAGTGTATAAAACAACTTTATTTCTACCAATAGAGGCAAATATGTCATTGATGATAAATGAAGACTGTATCGCCTGCGATGCTTGCAGAGAAGAGTGCCCAAACAGCGCTATAGAAGAGTCTGACCCGACTTATGTGATAGACCCTGATATCTGTACCGAGTGCGTAGGATATTATGATGAACCTTCATGTATTGCTGTCTGTCCGGTTGATGCTATAATTTCTGATCCTGATAATATAGAGAGCGTAGAGGAGTTGAAATTTAAATTTGAACAACTTCAAAATGGAGAATAATGGCTAAGCGCACTGCAGTCATTGATATAGGTTCCAATTCAGCAAGAATGGCGATTTATGAAAAAGAGTCGCGTTTCGCATTTTCTCTTTTAAAAGAGATAAAAAGTCAAGTACGAATCAGTGAAGGAGCTTATGAAAACGGCGGCAATTTACAGCCGTTTGCAGTAGCAAGAGCAATTATTGTACTTGGCGAATTTTATAAAATCGCTCAAAACATGAGATGCAGAAAGCTGTTATGCATAGCCACTTCAGCCGTACGAGATGCTCCTAATGCAAATATTTTCATTAACGAGGTCAAAAGACGCTTCGGATTTAACATTAAAATCATAGACGGCGAAAAAGAGGCTTACTATGGCGCTGTAGCCGTAAGAAACATGCTTCCGCCATATAATGAAATAACTACGATTGATATAGGCGGCGGCTCTACGGAATTAGCTAAAATCAAAAACGGCACAATTATCAAAACTATCTCGTTAAATATAGGCACAGTACGGCTAAAAGAGCTTTTTTTTGATAAAAAAAGTTCGTTTGATAAGATAAGTGAATTTATAAAAAAAGAGATAAAAGCGGTAGATAAAGAGTTTAATTGTGAAAATTTGGCGGGTATCGGCGGTACGATAAGAGCTTTGGGTAAAATGTTTATCGCAAAAACCAGACATCCGCTCTCAACGGTACATGGATTTGAATACACTTCAAAATGGGCATTGAAATATATACATGAAATCGCCTCGTCCAATGTTTTAAATCTGAAAAATCTCGGCGTCAAAAAAGACAGATACGACACCATTCGTGAAGGAAGCGTCATATTTGAAGCTCTTATCAGAAAGCTGGGAACTAAAAAAATCATTACAAGCGGCGTCGGCATCCGTGAGGGCGTATATCTCAGCGATATATTGCGCGGCAGTAACGCTAAATTTCCGAAAGATTTTAATCTCAGTCTTGAACGGTTAAAAGATAAATTCGGCGTAGATAAAAAGGAGAGCAGGTTTCTTACCGCTCATATAAAACAGCTTTTTATTGAGTTGAAACAACTGCATGGACTTGATGATAATATGCTGCGTCCGCTTATAGCGGCGGCAAAACTTGAGAGTATCGGTAAAAACCTTAACTTTTATCAGGAACATTTGCATAGCGCATATTTTGTTTTAAACAGCCTGAATTACGGCTTTACTCATGAAGAAAAAGTGTTAGTTTCAACGATAGTCAAATTTTACGACAAAAAAATAACATCAAACGATATATTTTTATACGAAAAACTTTTGCCGCCGCTTAAAGAGTTAAACTGGCTTATATTCATCTTTTCACTTGTGAAAATTTTGCTTGAAAACGGTGCTGTGAAACCTCTCTCTTTTTCATTCAAAAACAGCTCTTTATATATAAGCACAGCAGAATCTTTGTATCTTGCAAAAGAGCCTGTAAAAAAGATATTCAAGCCCGAAGTGTTTTCTATCGTTATCAGCGATAATCACTCCATCTAATTTTATAGCAATACTTAATTATCCTTTATAATAGGATTTAGAATTAAAATAAACCTACATCTAATGAAAACGAGAGATATATCAAGCTAATATTTTGATATATTTTTTATTTTAAGTTCTAAAAAGTTCTTCCCATTGTGAATTCAAAGCTGCTTATTCTATCGCCGGATTCTTTCTTAACAGGTTTTGCAAATACAAACTGTATCGGTCCCATAGGAGATATCCACTCTAATAAAGCTCCCGTTGAAGCACGCTTTTCATCAAAACTTTTATCGCCTATCATGCCATAATCAAAGAAAAGCGCTCCGCGCATTTTTATCCTCTCTACCATAGGAAAACTAATTTCTACCGAATTTAAAAATGATATTTTACCGCCTGTAAGCGCTCCCGAATCATTTTTAGGCGAGATAGAATTACTCTCAAATCCTCTTAATGAACTTACGCCACCAAGATACAACTTCTCATTATACGGCAGATAACCTTTCTCATCTATCCACCCAAGCTGCGCTTTATATCGCAGTATCAGATCATATCCTATAGTATCCTCAAGCCCATAAAATGCCGCCAGTCTGGTTGTGCTTTTCATGAATTCCTGTTCGCCGCCAAGCCCTGCAAATTCAAAAGCTGTACTTGCGCTTACACCGCGTCTTGGCAGATAATAATCATCGGTATTATTAAATGAAATACTTGGCGTGATAGAACTTTTAAGAGCTTCCGCTAAATAACCGCTCGTATCTTTATTTATATCATGTTTAAGTGCGGCGCTAATATCGCTTAGTTCGGACTTTTCATATGTATATCTTAATGCAGCGGATATATTTCGCCCAAATCTTCGTCCTAAAGCCGCATAAAAACCGCTTGTCAATTCGTCATAATCATAATAATCATAATCTTTTCTATAGACGCTGCCTCCAAGACTATAAGCAGAGTCAAAAATTCTAGGATTTGTCATGGAGATTGAGCCTGATAACTCTTTGTCCGAACGCTCAATATCTATAGATGTGCTGACACCGCTTCCTAAAAGATTATTTTCAGATACATACGCATTTATCAAAAAACCATCGCTTGAACCGTAACCGATACCGCCTCCTATAGTTCCTGTTTGCCTCTCTTTAACTTCAACTATCAGATCTATTTCATCTTGCGAAACTCTCTCTTCTTTAATGGTTACATCTTCAAAATAACCTGTTCGTCTAAGGGCATCTCTTGAATCTTTAAGGTCTGTTCTATTGTATAAATCTTTGGGCGCAAGATATACATCGCGGCGGATAACTCTATCTATTGTCGCCGTATTGCCCATGATACGCACATCTTTGATATAGACTTTATCGCCCGGCGTTACGGTATATATGATATTAACTGTACTGTTTTGACTCTCTTTGTCTATATCGGGATAGACTTTCACATAAGCATAGCCTTGATTGGCTATCATATCTTCAAGTTTTTTAGCATCTTTTCTAAGTTTTGTAATATCAAAAATATCTTTTTTTTGCAGCGAAAAATCTTCTTTTACATTTTCAATATCAATAAGTCCTTCAGGTATTTTTATCGTAGTGTCGCCTACTCTGTATTTTTCTCCCTCTTCTATTTTATACTCTAATTTGGCATTATAATTATCAAATGAAACTCTCAAAAACGGAGCGCTTATATTCGCATCCAAATAACCTTTTTGATAATATATATCTCTGATTTTTGAAGTGTCCTGATCCAGTTCAAAAAGATTAATTTTTCCGTCATTTCTACCCCACATCCAACCCATAAATTCGCGCTCTTTATTTGCCATAGAAGGCTCAAAGTCGCTATAATCCAACTTCTCCGCACCATATATATCAACACTTTTAATAATAATATTTTCGCCTCTATTGACTATAAATTTCACCTCTATACTTTGCTCATTAAGACGACTTGTTTCTACATCTACTACCGTGTCAAAAAAACCTTTTAGTTCGTAAAACTTTTTTATCTGCTCTTTGGCAAACTCTATTTTACCCACATCATAAATTTCGCCTTTTTTAACATTGGAAAAAGAGTTGATAGAATCTTTATCATTATCCCCAACGCCGTCAATATCAACTTTTGCTATGATAGGCTTCTCTTTCACATGTACGGTGATAACTCCATTCTCTTCGTCTATCCAGACATCTTCAAAATATTGCTGGCGAAAAAGTATTTTCAGCGCATTATCAATAGTATCAATATCTATCTGCTGTCCGACTTTCAACCCCATCATATCCATAGCGGTCTCATGAGAGAGATACAGGAGTCCTTCAAACTTAATATCTGTTATCTGCTTGGCATATGATGTATCAGCTAAAGCGGAAATGCAGGCAAGAGAGAGCAAAACTTTTTTCATAAAAATATCCGTTAAGTAAAATTATTAATAAAGTCGTTATAATACCATTTTATAATAAATATTCAAAATTTTTAAGGACTTTAAATTGACGGTTGGGATTATCGGGCTTGGACTTATCGGAGGCTCAATGGGTCTGGCGCTGCAAAATACAAAACTTATTAAAAAGGTAGTAGGCATAGATAATAATGTAGCGCATTGTGAAGAAGCGTTGAAATTGGGACTTGTACATGAGATAGTAAATTTTGAAGATGTTAAAAAATGCGATATGATATTTTTGGCAGTGCCTGTAGATGCTATTATCACGATAATGAAAAGTCTTTCCGATATTGACAGTAACACGACTTTGATAGATTTAGGCAGCACAAAAGAGGAGATAGTAAAAAATACGCCCGACTCCTTGCGCAAAAATTTTATACCTGCCCATCCGATGACAGGTACGGAAAAATTCGGTCCAAGCGCAGCATTTGCAACTTTATACAACGGCGGTATTGTTGTAATATGCAAAAATAAAGAGATAGAAGATATTCATTTGACGCGCGCTGTACAGATATTTTCACATATTGGCATGAAAATATTTTTTATGAATCCAAAAGAGCATGACTTCCACACTTCATATATCTCGCATATGCCTCATGCATTAAGCTACGCATTGGCAAACAGTGTCATGCAGCAAGAAGATCCGAAAAGTATTCTTATTTTAGCAGGCGGCGGTTTTAGAGATATGAGCCGTGTAGCAAAAAGTTCGCCTGTCATGTGGAGTAATGTTTTTAAGCAAAATAGAGAAAATGTTTTGGAGGCTATAAAAAATTTTCAAATAGAGCTTGAAAAATGCCGCATTATGGTAGAAAACAAAAAATGGGACGAACTTGAAGAGTGGATGAAAAATGCTACAACACTGCATAAAATTTTATAATTCACGGCAAAAAATATATGCTTAACGGTTGCTCTTTTATCTATTTTTTTAAAAGGCGTAAATGAGATATTTTACTATAATTTAACAGCACGGTCGGGGGGGTGAAAAAACCTGAAGCCCCGACCTGAACGATATTATAGCACATTTTGTGCGTTTTATGTATATAAATATAAAAATTTGATATACTTAAAATAATATAATTTTTTAGAGGTGGTAAATGAAAACGGGAGACAGCGGTATAAAGCGATTATTAAAGGCTTTTGTTTATTCGTGCGATGGATTTTTGGAAACTGTAAAGAGCGAAGCGGCATTTAGACAAGAACTGTTGTTGTGCGCTGTATTGCTCATAATAACATTTCTGCTTCCCGTAAGCGTAACGGAAAAGCTTTTTTTAATCAGTACGCTTTTTTTGGTACTGTTGATGGAGCTTGTAAATACGGCGATAGAAGCGATTGTGGATAGAATTTCAGATAAAATTCATCCATTATCTAAAAAAGCAAAAGATATAGGAAGTCTGCTTGTTCTATTCTCTCTTGTTTATCTTGTAATAATTTGGGTAACTATTATTTGCAGAATTTTTTAACCGTTTTTGTGTTCAACAGGTTTTTTACAAATCAAATCAAATGAAAACACAGAGCCGTGATTTGGCGTGCTTTCTATAACAAGTTCAAATCCATGCATTTTCAGTATATAAGAGACAAATGTCAGTCCAAGCCCTAAAGAGTTATCCCAGCTTCTGCCCTCTACGCGGTAAAATTTGTCTGTGATTTTGCTTATTTCATCAGGAGCTATGCCTATACCGCTGTCTATTACACTGAAAACTCCATCTTTTAGTTTTACATGTACGCTCTCTTCCGAATATTTTAAAGCATTGCTTATGAGATTTGATACGGCTATCTCCATCATTTGCGCATCTGCGTTTACAACTGTTTTTTCTCCTTCATATATTATAACTCTTGAAGGCTCTGCCGCGCAAAATGAGGATACTATATCCTGTACTAACTCATGAAAATCAAATTCGCTGATTTGATACGGCAAATCGCCGCTTTCAAGCTTGACAGCCAAAGAGAGCCTGTCTATCATGTCCGATATTTTTTGACTGTTTTTAAGTATCTTTTCTAAAAATTTTTTTCTTATTTTAATGTCTATATTCTCATCTTCATTTAGTGTCTGCGCATATCCTATAACCGATGCTATGGGATTTTTAAATTCATGACTGATGGCAGATATGATGTCGCTTTTTTGACGGCTTAAGAGTCTGATTTTGGCTGTATATTTTCTCTTTTGTTTTGCTCTTTTTTCAAGTCTTTTTGCAAGTTTATTAAGGTATATTCCAAGTTCGGCAAACTCTTTTGCAAAGCCAAAATGAAACTCTCTTTTATACTCTTTATCAGCCAATGCATTAAAAGCGCCGTTAAGCTTCAACACTTCATTTCTTATGTTTTTGCTAAATTTATTTATCCAAAAAAAGCTTATAAACAGAACAAAGGTAAAAATAACAACGATACTCGTCCAAATAATATAAAAGCTCTTCATGACTAAATTAAGCGGAGTAGTAACTCGCACAAAGTAGAAAGTCCCGCCTATTTGAACTTTACTCGCTACATTTAAAAAATCCTCATTCAAAGTATTTGAATATCTAACTGCTACGCCGTACTCTTGGGATCTTGAGCGCATTATCTCGGCTCTGTTGTTATGGTTTTCCATCATATCCGCATCTGTCATGCTATCAGCCAAAACTATGCCGTCATCGCTGATAAGAGTTACGCGCATGTCTGAACTTTTTCCGACTGCTTTTATATATTCGCCGATATTGCTTTCATGAACGATGGAAGTTTTAATGACATTTAGCGTTGTCTTGAGAAGATTTTCGTATCTGTCCATCTCCATTTGCTTACAGATAAAAAAACTTGCCGTACCGAATATGCAAATTAAAACAATTATCATAACGGTCAGCTGTCTTGCTACATGCTGGTGAAGCCTTAACATAATATATAGCCTATTCCCCATACAGGTTTGATATATTTTTTATCTTTTTTCGGGTCAATCTTTTTAAGAAGTCTGCTTACGGCTACATTTACCGTTTTCTCTTGAAACACCTCCTCGTTTTGCCATATCTGTTCTAACAAAAAATCACGATTTAACACGCTGTTTTTATTTTGCATAAAGAGATTTAAGAGATCAAATTCAAGCCTTGTAAGATCTATTTTTTCATCTTCTACAAAAGCTTCGCGGGATTCAAGATTTAGCAAAATGTCCTTAAACCCTGTCTTTTTTGCCTCATGTTTGGTTCTGTTTATTAAAGCTTTGGAGCGCAAAATAAGCTCTTGCATATTAAAAGGCTTTTTGAGATAGTCATCCCCGCCTCTCAAAAACCCCTCCTCTACCTCGCTGTCTTTATCTTTTGCCGTTACAAAAATAACGGGAATATTTATCCCTTTTTTGCGAAGATAATCTACAAATTCGCTCCCCTCGCTCTCTTTTAGATTTCTATCTACTATCATGAGAGCGCATGTCTCTTCGCTTAAAAACTTTTCTACATTTTTTACAGACAAAAAACCTATCGCATCAAATTCTGCTTTATTTAAATGAAACTCCATCAGTTCCAGCAGATCCTGTTCGTCTTCTATGATAACTACCGTATCTTTCATGAAACTCCTAATACAGTTTAAGTTCTCCGCCGCTTTTTACATACAAAATGAGTTTCGCAACAGCAACGCTTCTATCTGCCATCTTCTCAAGCTTTCTCATTGTGCTTAAAATCTGTATATGACTTGCACTAAAATCAAGCTCCCTGCCTAATGCACTCAATATATTTTTCTCCAAAATAGAGTACAAATCGTCGCTTTTACTCTCCTCTACTTTTACTTTTCTATACGCATTTTCACCGTCATCTTCACTGCTTATCATGCCGACAGAGATAGTTACTGCGCTGATTGAGGATTTGTAAAGCTGTAGGGCATACTCTTTAAAGATATGAAAATAGCTGGCATCTGCTATATGAACTGCCATATTTTTTGCAAAACCCCTTATGTTGTCCGTGATTCTTACCAACTCATTCGTAATCTTAAGATATGCTACAAGCTCTCTTAAATCTTTGGCTTCAGCTCCAAAAAGCGCTAAAGACATTATTATATCATTATCAATGGCATTAGCGTTAATTTCTATGTTTTTCAGCATATTTTTGGCATTTTCAAACTCTTTGGCGTCAAACTTTTTAAGACCTTCAAAAATCATCTCGCCCGCCTTTATGATAACAAGTCCAAATTTTTCAATATCTTTTCTGATTTTATCTAACTTTTCTTCATTTCGCGAAAGCATAAATATCCCTCTTTGATTTTAAATTTTTTTGATATTACTCAAAAAACATTACCAAAGTATTACAACTTTTCCTCCGCATGAGCGATGTGGATTTTAAATATCAAGCGTACCTTCTCTCCCTTTCGCCCGTATTCTATCCATGCCGATATAAAACTCTTTCATGGCAACCATAAACAGATAATCTCCAAAATCAGTTGTTACTATCTGCCCTGCTTTTTCTTTTACCGCTTTAATGAATTTTAACATAGCAAGTTCCCAAAAAAGTTTTCCAAACTCATCTTTTTTAATCCCGCCGCCGTATAATCCCGTCAAAATATTGTAATATAATATGCTTTTTTTTGAAAAACTTTTTTTATAAAGAGTTGAACTTCCCTGTTTGTTTACTCTTTTGATATAGCCGTCAAGCGAAAACTCATTTATATATAAACTGTTATCCAAAAAGCTGAACGCTCCCGCTCCCGCTCCGACATATTCGCTTTTATCTATTGTATATTCATCAATCCAGCCCATCTGTTTTTTCATAAACGACCAGCCGTATCTTACGGGATATATCTCTTGTAAACTTCTCTTTACAATATCAAAATAACGCCTTTCATTTTTTATATTAAATACCCCAAGTTTTGCTTTGATACTGTTTTTTGTAACGGCAGAACTCATTAAAGGATATACGCTTGTTTGTTCGGCAGATAATTTTTTCAGCATCTCAATATCATGCATAAGCTCTTTTTCTGTTTGAAGAGGAAAATTAAAAATAATATCTACGCTTGTTGCGGGAAGTACCCCGAGTATATTTTCAACTCTTTCAAAAATCTCTTGTCCGCTCCCGAATTTATCATATCTGCCAAGTGATTTTAACAGTTTATCATCAAATGTCTGCACGCCTATGGAAAGTCTATCTATAACTCCTTTTAGTTTAGTAATGTTGTATAAAGATATATGCAATGGATCGCTTTCACATGAGACATAATGTATAGAAAATAGATTTTTTGCAAATTCTACCGTTTTTATAACCTGATCTTCGCACAAAAGAGGCGAACCGCCGCCTATAACAAGTCTGTCAAAATTATATCCGAGCGATTTGATATGCAAAAGTTCAAGTTTTAAATAGTCAAAATATTTATCCGCGCGCTCTTTTGAAAAGATAAATTTATGAAACGAGCAGTAAGGACAAAACATTATGCAAAATGGCACATGTATATATAAAAGAGGTTTTTTATCGCTCTTTTTAGCGGGCAATCCTGAAGACTTTTCGCCGATATGCAAATGTTTATTGGTATAAAAATTGATAAAACGGCTGAATAGTTTTACAACTTTACTTTCAATATAAACACCCAAAATATCCTCCAAAAATAAGAGTTATTCTATCTTGTAAATATTATTTTCCGCTAAAATTAAAATGGTGAATATAAAAAAGTGTATTAAAATATGGTAATGCTTTTTAATTGGCTAGTTGCAAAATATGAGGTTTTTAATCTAAATTTTTGTACAATTTTTTATGGATTTACTTGTATATTTTTTGAATAAATTGAAGCAAAAAACTCTTTTGGTTTATAATATTCAATTTCAAACAGCTATAAATATCAATCTTAAAGGCTGCCATCTAATCGGGCAATGTATCAAAAAAGGCAGAAAAAACTATCTTATAAGGCTTCATGCAAGACTTTTAAGGGAGTTTAAACAAGAGTATATAAAAGATGTTTTAACACATGAATTCGCTCATGCAATACAAATGGAACTCTTTCCAAAATCCAAACCGCATGGCAGAGAGTGGAAAAATATCATTGAAAATCTAAACGGTAAGCCATATAAAAAAACGGTTATAGATTATCGTCTTAAAAAAAGCAGAACAGTGAAAACTTACCTCTATAAATGCGCTTGCAGCGAACACCGTATCACCGCCGTCAGACACAATAAAATCATACGCAACACCATGATATACAGATGTAAAAAATGCGGGCAAATACTAAAACCCGCTCATGACTTGTAAGCATAGTCTGTTTTTTAAAATAAAACTTCAAGCAGTATAATCCTTTAAAGAGCAGGTAGATTTTATCTAACTGAAATCAAACTATATCATAAAAATTTTTTCTAAAATATACTAAATAGATACAAAAACTTCTGTTTTTTTAAGTAAATTATAATGTTTGAATATATATAATGTTGATAAAACTGATATGTTAACTATACTTTTTTAGTATAGATTATATTATATATCATACAAACAAATAGGAGGTTTTTATGAGTTTAGGTATTTTTTGGTTTTTGCCGACAGGCGGCGACGGCAGGTATTTAGGAAGGTCGGCAACTGCAAGACCTGTGAGCAATGCTTATCTTAAACAGATAGCTACTACTGCCGAGCAGCTCGGATATGATGGGCTTTTGATACCGACAGGAAGCGGCAATCTTGACCCGTTTATCACAGCCGCATCTTTGGCGAATGTAACAAGCAAAATCAAACTTTTGGTAGCTTTAAGGACTTCAGCTACAGGCGGACCTACCGTATTTGCAAGGCAGACCGCTACGCTTGACGAGGCGTTAAACGGCAGACTTATACTAAATGTCGTTCCCGGAGCTTGGCCTGAAGAACTTGCGGCTGACGGAGTATTTTGGAATCATGACGAGAGATATGAAGCGGCAGACGAATTTTTGACGATATGGCGAAGGCTTTTAGGCGGAGAAAAGGTTACTTTTAAAGGTAAATACTATCATGTAGAAAATGCTCAAAATCTTTTCCCATCAGTCCAAAGGCCTCATCCGCCTTTGTATTTTGGAGGCTCATCGGAAGCTGCGCACGACTTAACTGCAAAACATATAGACGCATATCTTAGCTGGGGAGAACCGCCGCATTTAGTAGCTGAAAAAATAGCGGATGTTAAAAAAAGAGCTGCTGCGCTTGGGCGAAAAGTGAGATTTGGTATCAGACTTCAAATAATCGTACGCGAGAGCGAAGAAGAAGCATGGGCGGCTGCAAATAAGCTTATAAGCCATTTGGACGATGATTTGATAGCGGCAGCGCAAGCAAATCAAAACAGTTCGGATTCTGTCGGACAGCGCCGAATCACACAGCTTCATAAAGGCGACAAAAACAAGCTTGAGATAAGTCCCAATCTTTGGGCGGGTATCGGCTTGATAAGAGGAGGAGCCGGAACTGCGCTTGTGGGAGACCCTAAAACTATAGCAAAAAGACTTCAGGAGTATATAGATCTTGGAGCCGATACTTTCGTGCTTTCGGGTTATCCGCATCTGGAAGAGGCGGTACGCTTTGCGGAGCTTGTTTTCCCGCTTTTGCCCGACAAAAAACCATTTACCGTTGATAATGACGTGGTAACGGGCGGCGCATTTGACACAAGACTGCTTTCAAGCAACAAACAGGTAAAAGCTTCTTAAAGGATTATGAAAATGGCGCATGAGATTTTAGAACTATTAAACGATACGAAAAGCATAAAAATCCTTGTCAGCATTGACGACGAGGGATTGGCTCATCCCGTTGTTAAAGACTCTTTGAGATACGAGGACGACGGCATTGTATATACCGAATTTCTTGAGTCTTCAAATACAAACCGCTTTTTAACCAAAGCTCTTTGGTTTGATAAAAAAGTCAGCATATTACTGCTCACAGAGGATAAGCGAAGTTTTAAAATCACAGCGCAACCCGTAAAAGCCATAGTAAACGGCAAGATATTCCAAAGGTATTACGAAGAGGTTTTGAACAAATTTAAAGATTTTGATCTCTCCACCGTGTGGGTGTTTAAACCTTTAGAAATTACGGAGCAGACGCTGCAAAAAAGAGTAGATGAGGAAAAACGCGACAGGCCTTATTTTTTGCATTTGGACAGACTCGCAAAAGGAGCATAAAATGAGTGCAAGAAGAGAACTTACACTTGATGAAGTGGCGGCAAAATATCCCGAATTTCCAAGACTTATCATCTTAAAAACAGATATTCAGCGAAGAGGCGTTTACTATACCGCCGATGCGCTTGATGCGGTAAACCCGGATGTTCATCACTTGGGTGGGACGGATATCTTCGGCAACCGAGACGGCAAGCTTAAATACCGTCCCGAATCTTTCACATTAAGAGACGGTACTTCGGTTTTAAGTACGCCTACGCCTTTGGAAAATAACCCTTATGTGGTTGATTTGATAGACGGCAGAGTTGTTTTGACAGACAATGGCGAGATATTAGAAGAGGTATTTTACTGGGAGAAGCCGGACTATTACAACAAAAGAACTTCAAGCGGTGCGCTCATGCAAAATGTTGTAGGTTCGCGTCCGCAAAGACTTTATCTGATTCCAAACCGCTACTGCCATTTTTGGACAGATGATCAGGGGTGCAAATTTTGCGATATAGTCAATAACCTGAAACAGCAAAAAAGCGAAGTGGAGATGCAAACAAGAGTAACTCCCAAAGATGTATCCGAAACCGTAAAAGAGGCTTTGAAAGAAAAAGGCAGATTTACGGCGATATGCTTGACGGCAGGTTCTGACTTTCATGGTAAAAACCCATTTGATAAAGAGATAGATTATTATATAGAAATTTTGCGCTCTGTAGGCGAAAACTTTGCAACTAAGAGATTTCCATCTCAACTTATATGCACAGCCGTAACAAAAGAGCAGCTAAAAAGGCTCTACGAAAATACCGGCTTATCCAGTTTGACTATGGATATAGAGGTGTTAAACGAAAACGCTTTTAACCATGTGTGTCCTGGAAAAGCAAAATGGATAGGCTATCAGGAGTGGAAAAGAAGACTTATTGACGCTGTTGAGATTTTTGGCGAGAGCAGAGTAAGTACAGGCATAGTCTCAGGCGTTGAGCTTGTCCGACCGTTTGGATTTGAGAGTGAAGACGAGGCTTTGGAAGCCGTGTTAAAAGAAGCGGACGAACTTGCAAGCCATGGCGTCAGCACTGTAAATATGGTCTGGATACCGCGTCCGAACAGCCATTTTGCAAATGAGAAAAATGCCTCTTTAGAGTATTATGTAAGACTTGCATGGGAGCTTCAGGAGATAAGAAGAAAGCATCATCTTAAGATAGATTTTGACGATTACAGACGCTGTGGCAATCATCCGGATTCCGATTTGGCGCGCATATTTTAAATTTGCAGTTTATCGGATGGGGTGAATTGTCCGAAAAATAAAGCAAATACAGGAGGTGTACCATGAAACGAGTAATTTTAACAGCCGTATATTAACCGCGGCGAGCAGATATGGCTTTTGTATATAATGGAAGTTTTTTAAGTTCGCATGCCGGAAAAGTTTTCGCATAAGAGGAGTGCGAAAATAGCGAATCATGAAAGCTTTATTTTGCATGATTGTGCCATTTATAGAGCAGCATGCGAGAGTTTAGAGCATATCTATTGGTTTGAGAGGTGAATTTTAGAAAAAAACGGAGGAATTTGATATGAAAAAATTGATTTTAGTATTTCTTGTATTTATTTCATTTGTATTTGGTGCGGATAAAGCGCCGGAACTCAGGATAGGCAATCAGCCGTATCCGCTTTGGGCGCCTATCTGGGCGGCAAAAGAGTTGGGCTATCTGGACGAAGAGTTCAAAAAAGTAGGAGCCACATATACATGGAATCTTTTCGCAAACGGACCGCTTGTAAATGAAGGTGTGAGGGGCGGAAGTTTGGATCTTGGCATTATGGCGGATTTACCCGCTATCATAGCCAAATCAGTCGGACTTGACATCGTTATCTTTGCTAATTTCGGCATAGGCGAAAAAGCGCTGGCTCTTATAGTGCCGACAAACTCTCCCATCAAAGAGGTCAAAGATATAAAAGGCAAGAAAATAGCTTACGGCAAGGGTACTTATGCGCAGCATCTGTTAGCGTTACTTTTGAACAACAACGGATTAAAGTTCAGCGATATTACGGAGATCAATCTTGCCGCAGGCGATATACCAGCAGCACTTGAAAGAGGCGACATTGACGGCGCTGTCATATGGGAGCAGTACATAAGCCAGCTTACGGTTCCGGGTAAAGCCCGCGTGGTAGCGGACGGCACGGGAATCAAGCTTGGCAATAGCATCTCGTATATTAAGCGCGATTTTGCCAAAGCGCATCCTGAAGTATTGGTAGCATACATAAAAGCCGTTCAGCGCGGAGCTGATTATATAAACAACAATAACGAAGAGGCGGCAAAATTGCTGTCACCGTCGTTTAAAGTGTCGCCCGAAGTTCTTAAGTCTGTCTTTTCGCACTTTGAGTATTATACGAAGTTTTTGCCGCGCGATATTGCGGAGATTGAAAAGGTTAAAAACTATGTCTTAAAAGAGAAGATTATCCGCAAAGACATAGATATTAAAGAGTTCATTACTACCGAATATCTGGATAAGGCGGGAATTTAAGATTTGGGATAGCGCTTGTGTGAGAAAAATTTTAAAAAAGGATTTGATATGAAAAAGTTGATTTTAGCGTTTTTTGCGCTTATTTCATTCGTATTTGGAGCTGATAAAACAGCCGAACTTAGAATAGGCGCACAAGCCTATCCCCTGTATGCGCCTCTTTGGGCGGCAAAAGAGTTGGGTTACCTTGACGAAGAGTTCAAAAAAGCGGGAGCAAAATATACATGGAATGTTTTTGCAAACGGACCTCTTGTAAACGAAGGTGTGAGGGGCGGAAGTTTGGATCTTGGCATTATGGCGGATTTACCCGCTATCATAGCCAAATCGGTCGGACTTGACATCGTTATCTTTGCCAATTTCGGCATAGGCGAAAAAGCGCTGGCTCTTATCGTTCCCGTGGACTCCCCCATCAAAGAAGTTAAGGACATTAAGGGCAAAAAGATAGCTTACGGCAAAGGTACTTATGCGCAGCATCTGTTAGCATTGCTTTTGAACAACAACGGATTAAAGTTCAGTGATATAACGGAAGTCAATCTTGCCGCAGGAGATATACCGGCAGCACTTGAGAGAGGCGACATAGACGGGACTGTTATATGGGAACAGTATATCTCTCAACTGACGGTTCCGGGCAAAGCTCGTGTGGTGGCGGACGGCACGGGAATCAAGCTTGGCAACAGCATTTCGTATGTTAAACGTGATTTTGCCAAAGCGCATCCGGAAGTCTTGATAGCGTATATAAAAGCCGTACAGCGCGGGGCAGAGTATATCAACAACAATAACGAAGATGCCGCAAAGCTTCTATCTCCGACATTTAAAGTGTCGCCTGAAGTTTTAAAGTCGGTCTTTTCGCACTTTGAGTATTACGCAAAGTTTCAACAGCGCGATATTGCCGAAATAGAAAAAGTCAAAAACTATGTTCTAAAAGAGAAGATTATCCGTAAAGATGTAAACATAAAAGAGTTTGTTACTACCGAATATTTGGACAAAGCGGGAATTTAGTCGTATGCTTAAACGCGTCGTGGGAATTATTGTCTGGTATCTTGCTCTGCCTGTTTTAATCATAGTCGTATGGAAAGCGGCAGACATTGCGGGATATATAGTCTCTTATACAATGCCGCCGCCCGAAGATATCGTATATACGGCAGTTGAGTTTTATAACGACGGAACGCTGCTGGAGCATATCAAGGCAAGTTTTATACGCGTATTGGAGGGTTTTGCGATAGCGCTTGTTTTGGCTCTGATTTTGGGGGTGGCTATCGGGTTGAATCGTCATTTTGAGAGATTTGTGGACTCTTCTTTGCAGATTATTAAGCCTATTCCGCCGATTGCATGGATACCTTTGGCGATATTGTGGTTTGGTATAGGTGAAGCATCTAAGATTTACATCATAGCTGTAGGCGCATTTTTTCCTATCCTCGTCAATACAATTGAGGGCATCAAAAACATAGACAACCGCTATCTGGAGCTGGCGCGTGTTTATGAAGTGCAAAGAGGACGCATAATCTCTCATGTGATACTCCCGGGCGCTCTTCCGTTTATCATAGTGGGTGTGCGTCTGGGACTTGGCATGGGCTGGATATGCGTAGTAGCGGCGGAACTTATAGCGGCTAACAGCGGAATAGGCTACATGCTCATGGACGGCAGAAGCCTGTCCCGCCCCGATATAGTCATTTTAGGAATGATAATGATAGGTGTAACGGGTAAAATTATGGATGATGTTTTGCGTTTTATTTCCGCAAAAATTATAAAATGGAACTGAAATGCAAAAATCCCGCATAATCGAGATATCACACCTTACAAAAGTGTTTCAGGGCGGCAAAAAAAGAGTAGAAGCACTTGAAGATATAAGCTTGGAGATAAACAAGGGGGAGTTTGTTTCAATCATAGGAGCCAGCGGCTGCGGCAAAAGCACGCTGTTGCGTATTATCGGCGGATTGGATAAAGAGTACAAAGGAAAGGTTCTTTTTGAAAACAAGCCGATAACCGCTCCTTCCAGACAAAGAGGTTTTATATTTCAGGATATTCGCCTGCTGCCGTGGCTTACTGTGGAGGACAATATCAAGTTCAGTCTGCCGCGCACAACATCGGATATAAATGACATCGTCAGCAAAAAGCTTGAGATAGTAAATTTGAAAGGATTTGAAAAAGCCTATCCAAAACAACTTTCGGGTGGAATGGCGCAGCGTGTGGCTATAGCCAGAGCATTGGCAAATCAGCCTAAAGTTTTACTTTTAGACGAGCCTTTCGGTGCACTTGACGCTATAACAAAGATAAAACTGCAAGAGGAGATGTTGCGGATTTGGGAGAGCGAAAAAATCACCATGATTTTGGTAACTCATGATATTGACGAAGCGGTTTATCTTGGCAATCGCGTAGTTGTCATGTCAAATCGCCCGGGACGCATACAAAAAATACACGACATAAAGCTTCCAAATCCAAGAAGCAGGATAAGTCATGAGTTCAATATACAAAAAGAGATAATATACAAAGAGTTCTTCGGAGATATTGAAGTACCGTTTTCGTATTCTATATGATGTAATTTTATATTATTTTTAAGATACTGCATGCATGAACTGTTAGCAAAACATATTAACCTCGGGACATTTTTATTTGTTGCGAAATATCTGCCTGATTTTGTGTGAAAAATTCAGATTGCCGAAACGGCTGCATTTAATTTAAGTTATTTTTCGTACTTTTAAAAATTATCTTGCCGAAAAAGCCAAAAAAATAGAAAATTCCTAAAAATTTTATCAAAAGTATAAGAGCTAAAAACAGCAATGTCCATAATTCAAGCGAATGAAAAATATCAAAAGCAAAAAGCGCTGTAAATACCAGCACGACAAACCCTATAATTTCAGAAATAATCACAGCAAATAAAGCAAAAATCAACCTCTCTTTTATCGCAGGAACTCTTTCGCAGCTTTTCGCAAATGCATTGGCAGCTAAATAGGTGCCTGCAATACAAATCGCTATATTAAAACTTTTGATTATTTTTTCAGGCAAAATCTCAAAATATGCCAAAAAAACAGCGATAATTGTCAAAACAACATAAGAAATCAAAAAATACAAAATAGCTTTTTTCATTTTAAGTCCTACCTGTGGTATCCCGAACGCGATTCGAATGCGTGATTTTCAGATTAGGAATCTGACACTCTATCCAGTTGAGCTATCGGGACAAAAACAAAGATAAATTATGCCAAAAAGCTGTTTAAAACTACCAAAAGGCGCACGACATATTCCAAGACTTTCTTTTTTGTCAATAGTTTCAAATGTAAACGCTCTAAATTGTCATCTATACATTTCTCGTAGCTCATGCGAAATTTTCGTGCAATAATATCATGAGAGGGTGGGAATTCATTCCTGCGTTATGTGAGCTGTTTATGTCGCAGCAATCAGGAAATAAAAATATCAAAATTTCAATTTCTTTTGGATACCCGCCTGCGCGGGTATGACGTAGAGAGTGTGTGTCATTCCCGCGACCTTTGTCATACCCACGCTTCCCTTACATTTCGTTATTTCCGCTTCCTCTTATGTCATTCCCGTGACCGAACGACAAGCTTACGAAGTAAGCGCATATCGTGAGGGAAAACGGGAATCCAAATCATTTCATTCTGATAATATTTGCATAACTGCATAAGATATTTGACCTTAAACTGCTAATTTTTACCTATTTTGTCTATTTAGTGTTAAAATACTAAAATTATTATTTAAAAAAACAGAAAGGGTTTTCAGGTCAATCTCAAATATTTATATATAAGCATAGAAGAGTTTTTATCCTTATATATAAATATTCGTATCTAAAGGGGTTTACCATGAAAAAGATATTTGCCTACTCAATAGCTTTAGTATTAGCTTTGGTTTTTAACGGCTGTGAAGATAAAAAGTCAAATACTAACGGTTCAAATACAGTTGCTTCAAATACTACCGTCTGCACAGGCGGAGGTATTGTAAAACACGGCTATCAACTCCCTCCTTGTCCAGATCCTATTGAGAATGATAAAACTCTTTTAGGAGTTGATACAAATAACAACGGAGTAAGAGATGATGTGGAGATATGGATATATCATACTTACGATACTTATAAGAATTGTACAAGAGTAGAAGTAGAACAGGTTATTTATAACGGTACTGTTCTTGGTACTGCCTTTAAAACAGTCTGCTCAGATGAAGAGATACCTTATCATCAAATAGTAAGAGAGATAGCTATGCAGTGGGCAAGAACTTTTCAGATAGTCATACAGGAACCTGAAAAGGCGAGAGAGACAGTAGGGCTTATGCATAATGCAATAGATTGTGAATGGTACTTTGGGCATAGAGCCAATAAACTAAATGAACCAATTCTTATAGATGATTATAATCTCTATAAAGAACTTGACAATATCCAATTCAACACTATTCAACGCGCAAGAGCATACAGCGAATACAATTTTCATTTGGGCGGCGGGGTGTATGGTTCTACGCCATATGAAGAATTAAGATCAAAGTGCGACTTTAATATAAATGCTCTTTTAGGAAAATAACATGAAAAAGCTACTGTTATTAATATTGTTACCGATAACTCTTTTTTCAGCTCCTCCGTATGACATTATGGAAGGTTTGAGCGTAAACGAATGCATGAATGACATCTACTATATCAATGATATGTTTGTTACAAAAGAAGATGCCAGAATACACAAAGATACCCTGAAAAATATTATCCTTCAAGAAAAATTCAACAATGATACGAAACTCATGGACTCTCTTATGCGTTTTGAGACGGCATACAACTACTCCGCCAAGGAGAAGTTCGGAGATACTTACATAGCTCTATTGTTTGATAGACTGGAAGCAATTTCACAGACAACAAGCATGAATCAGGGAAGCGTTTGGACTTTTACAGATATTTTTCTTAATATGTGTTAAAATGTTAATATTTTCATTTAAAAAATAGGAGTGTCTCATGAAAAAGGGTTTATTAATAACCGTATTGGTTTTGGTATTGGGATTTTATGGTTGTG
>JAISXY010000013.1 GCA_031270285.1 Campylobacteraceae bacterium | reverse complement strand
CAGATAAACCCGAATGATTTAAAAATTGATGTCATGAGAAGCTCTGGTCATGGCGGACAATCCGTAAATACTACCGACAGCGCCGTTAGAATCACTCACTTGCCGACAGGTATCGTTGTCGTCAATCAAGACGGCAAATCACAGCATAAAAACAAAGATGCTGCCATGAAAGTGTTAAGGGCAAGACTCTATGAAATGCGAGAGGAAGAGCGGTTAAAACAGGAAATGTCGGATAGAAAATCACAGGTAGGTTCAGGCGACAGAAGCGAGCGCATAAGAACTTATAACTTCCCGCAAAACCGCATAAGCGATCACAGAGTGGGGCTTACTCTTTACAGACTTGATGCGATAATGGAGGGCGGACTTTTTGATGAGATAATAGAACCTCTAAACGCCCATTTTCAAGCAGAACAGATGAAAAACGCCGGATTGTAAAAGAGCTTTCGGACAAAACTAAAATATTACCTTTACTGAGAAAAGCGAGTATTTTATGCTTTAAAAGATATTTTGCGAATTATTTGCAGTAAAATTTTTTTAGCAACTCTATATGGTGCAGTTATAGCTAAACCAAGTTTGAAATGTTTATTGTCCAATAGACGCTGATGAGTAACATGAAAAATATCATGTATTTCTAAAAGTTGTTTTGGACTTATAAATCGTGATTTTAAATGTCCTTTTGCATTATCAATATAATATCTGTTTACCCCAGACATAAGTACAAAATCATAACCATTTTCTGTCAGGATATGTTCCCATTTATCATAATTTGGGATTGTAGTATTTGGTTTTGTTGACTCCATAGCAAAAACCCATGGTCTATATCTGTCAAAATCAAATCCCTCAAGTACCTCTTTTTCAAAACCCTCTACATCAATTTTACAAAAATGAATATCTTGTTTGTAATCAGATAAGTATTCTTTTAATATATTATCGGCAGTTTCAATCGGTACGCTTATTTGCACCTGTTTTCCAAATCCAAAAGTTGCCAACTCTTCATTAAATGTAGAGCCTGCGCCTCCTCCCTCCGCGACAAAAAGTGATAGCGTATCTTTCTTGCTGCCAGCGCCTATGCAAAGGTTAATATCGCGCTCTCTATCACTGCATAATTCTTGATGCATTATTGGCAATGGCTCAATATTTATTCCGCGCCAATTGCGTTCATAAAAAAATTTCGTTACCGACATATCCCACGGACTATTCGCACCAATATCAAAATAAAAGCCGTTTTCTATATTTTTGAAAACATGAAACAGTATAATATCTTCATAATCATGCGACCAAGACAGCACTTTCTGTCTCATTTTGTCCTCCAATGGGTAAAAATTATATATTTGGCGTTACTAATATATTTCTGAAAAACTCGCAAATATCTACATCTAAAACATAAGCTATTTTGATCAAATGCTCAATATTGAAATGTGCATTATTATAACAAATTTCGGCGCAAGAGACAATACTTACAGACGAATGTCCGATGGCTAACGCAAGTTTTAACTGTGAGACGCCTTTGGCTTTGCGTATTGCCGCAACATTTCTACCGATTTTCTTATAATTCTCTTCTATGAAATTTTCAGGAAAATTTTCTATATTTTTCAAAGACTGCCTTGTTAGAACAAGTTATTTGTAAGTTTAAATCAAATATAATTTCCTATCAACTTGTTATAACAAGTTAGAAAATTTTGGGAGAAGATTTTGAAAAAGATTTATTTGGGTAAATTGTTGGTTGCAATCGGCTTGGTTGGAGCATGCGCTCCTATTGCTTTAGCTGACGAAAATAGTGGAGTATTTATCGGCGGGGAATTTGGGTATGTGCGTAGCGCGATAGACTTTGAGACCACTTTTAACGGTCTATTTGGGCTTTATAGCCACTCTGTTTCTTTAAAAAGCAACGACAGCACGCTAAGCGGCGGAATAAAAATCGGTTATATTTTCTCTCCCAATCATAGAGCATATTTTGCATATAATAATGGAGGAAAACGAGAACATGAGGTGCATGAGAGTAGCGTTTATATAAAAGGTGAACAGCAGACAAAAACCGTAGTAGTTGGTTATAGTTTTACGCCTCAGATCAGTGAAAACAAGAGATTTCTTCTTGATATTCATGCGGGAAGCGCAAAAACGCATGCGGTTGAAACGATAACTTCCGGATTTACTACGATAAAAGAGGATATACCATTTTCTGGAACAGTCGTCGGAGTAAGATTGGGAACCATTTATAGCATAAACAAAAACATGGAACTTGAATTTACAGTTAAAATAGACGGGCTCTCTTATGACGAAGCAGCTTTTAAAAACAGCTCCACTACTAAAGCAAAACAAGACCAGACTGATGTGGGATTTTTTATCGGAGCTAACTATAAATTTTAATAAAGGAGGCAATATATGAAAAATGCACTTTTTTATGTCGGTGTTTTAGTAGTGATGTTGCTTTTTAGCGGTTGTGCTACAAAGATGCCGGAATACAGCGTATCCGTTGATAATGTTTTAAAGCTAAAAGAGTTTGAAAATATTAAAATCGGCGTGGAAGAGTTTACATCTACCGCGCCTAATAACATGTTTTATCATGGTGGAAGAAAAGATGGTTTTTACTGCGGAAGTATACTGATAATGCATTGGGTGGTTACTCCTCATGGTGAAAGTATCGAGGAGTTCCTGCAGCATGCTTTTGAAGATGAGTTAAAAACAGCGGGCATTTATGATAAGTATTCAAAAATCAGAATAGGCGTTCAAATAGAAGGAGTTGACAGTAGTGTTAAAGGAAATATTTTTGACCACAACATCTCTTTGCAGATGACTTTAAAAGTTTTTTCAACTAACGGAAATTTCTTTAAGACATATGTTATAAAAGATTACTCCCAATCAACATATTTCGGAAGTGTCTGCGACGATTTAGCTAATTCGTTTACTCCATTTGTAAGGCAGCTAATAGGAGAAATCATAACAAATCCTGAATTTCCTAATCTGTTAAAATAGAATTTATCAAAGCTTTTTTATTTGCCGCCTTCAACCCACCCCATTATAACCATCTTAAAGCAGGAGTAAAACATTATAATGTATCCGACCGCCTTGACGATGCCGCTTATAAGCCAATCTAAATTGATAAGTCCAAGCGCGGACAGTATATAGTTAAAATCATGATAGCCATCTATGCCTAAAAATGATTTTGACGCATCCAGATACAATCCTTCATGAGCAGTAGAGATATACCAAGAAGTATATTGCATGGAAAACCCCAAGAAAAACAGTCCTATATAATATCCAAAAATATTGCCCTGTTTTTTAGAGATAAAACCTAAAAGATACGGAAATAGAAGTTGAAAAATCGTTCCGTTAGCGGCTGTAAGAAACTGCGGACAGGAGAGTATATAACAGACTCCATGACCGCCCTCATGAATCATCAAAAGAGTATTGTTTATGAAGAATCCGTAAAGCATAAAAATCTGTTTTAAAAGAGTATCTGCGTAAAGGCTCTGCTCATAAGGTTTATAGGCGATAAAAAGCAGCAGAAAAAATATGAAGATAACGGCCGCTGTCTTTTTTGCTTTCATGTTAGCGCTGATGTATAGATTGTGATTAAAAAAGTGGCCGGGAGAGAGGGATTCGAACCCCCGGAGGCTCTCACCTCAACGGTTTTCAAGACCGCC
>JAISXY010000009.1 GCA_031270285.1 Campylobacteraceae bacterium | reverse complement strand
ATCAGTTTATCAATAATATGCTGCGGCGTTCTGCCGTCCGGATTGCCCATGGACAGATCTATAACATCTTCGCCTGCTCGTCTGGCTTTTAGTTTCAGCTCATTAACTACTGCAAATACGTAATTCGGCAGTCTTTCTATGGTATTAAATCTTATTTCGTCAAACATTATTTATCCTTTTAGCTGTATTATTCAATAAGAACGCTCAATCCTCTTTTGATATTCTCCAGCGTATATTTATCTTCAACTTTTATATAAGCGCTTCCTTTAGGCAGTTTTAGTTTTACGCTCTGCGCCCTTTTGTCTTGTTCAACAGTTTTGATAAGCTGTAAATTTTGAGTAAAAAAGCTGATTTTCGGATACCAATGGTCAGATACATGCGCCCAAAAAGTTATCGTGTCTATATTATTTGCAGCTATAATGTACGGCACAAGCGGCTTTTTAAGATTGGTCTTTACTTTTGCGCTGATGGGAATTGTATCTATTTTTGCACTGCGCGAATCTATCTTATAAATCCAGTTATTACTCTTTTTTTCTATATCCAAAATCGTACATCCATGTGCTTTGAGATTGTCGTTGAGCAGTAATGGACTTGGAATATTCTGCGTAGAAAGAGAGATACTCCATGAGAACTCTTCAGATGTTTTAACGGCTTTTTTTGTAATGAAAAAGTTATATCCCATAGAGTTAAGAGACTCTGTGATGACCCGCACAAAAAGCAGTGGATTTTGTTTTGTAATAAATGTCATCTCAATCTCCTGCGGCTCTTTGGAGTAGAGTTCAAGAAGAGAGTTATCCTTAAGTGTTTTCAATACAAGAATAGAGTCTATCTCGCCATTTTTATCTATATATTTATCTTCATTTTGAAACAAAAATGTGATAAGCTTTTTAGAAGAGGCTGTATTTACAAAACTCTCCGCTTTATCTGTAACTACATTTGCTAAAAGTACGGCGGCGCATATTGTGATTAAAAAAAGATGCTTTACCAATTTCTGCCTCTGTTAAGCTGCATAAACTCCTCTTCGTTTATCTGTAAAACCGCTCCGTCCTTTACATGCAGATATACCATCTCTTGAGGATTAAAATATTTGATGGATTCGCCTTCTACTTTCAATCTAAAGTCGCCATGTCCGGTAACAATAATTTGTTCTTTGCTTGTGTCAAGTTTAATATCCCACCCTTGCAAATATGTGCTTCTGTTAAATGTTGTAAGGTCTATGATACCAACCCAAATTTCAATATTCGGCGATATGGACGCTACCGCTTTACTTGTGCGCTTCGGCGTAACTGCAACAGGCGGTTGAGTATTCACGGAAACAGTCGGGGATATATCGGCTTGATTGGGTTGGGTGGTTTCTGACGCAATAGTTACATTTTCCGCCGTTTGATTATTGGCCGTACTATTTTCTGTTGTATTTTCGGTACCGTTTATCTGAAGAGCAGTATCTGCTATCATTATATTTTGATATACGCTTGAGGAAGTATCTTCTATATATGTTACGCGCACTTTAAGCAGCGCATAAAAAACTGCTGTGATGATTATTAAAAAAAGTATGCCCGTAATAGCATAAATCCTCTTTTGTCTGTTCATGTAAACTCTTATTTTTTTGTACCAACTCTCTGCAGGCAAAGACACATACTCTTTTTTCTCTTTGGTTTTTTTCTCGCTTTCTTGAAGATATGCTTCAAATTCTGCGACCCAATCGCTCATGTCTATGCCGTACTCGCGCTTAATTATCTTTACAAAACCAAGCGTTTTGATACGATGAAGTTTCGCAAAATCTCTATCTGCCATCAATTTTAGATAACTCAACTCAATATAAGTTCTTCTTGAAACTTCTCTAAGTCCTATCTTCTCTAATGCTTTAATACTATCCATTATATATCCTGTTAAACAAAACTGCCGCAGCAGCGCTTACATTTAAAGAGTTAAACTCTCTGCCCATTTTAATACAGACTATTTTGTCGCACTTATCAAGTAGGCGATTCGGAACTCCTTCTCCTTCGCTGCCCAAAATCAAAACCATTTTTTTACTAAATACCGCATCCTTTGCATTTTCTCCCCTCATGTCCGCCCCATAAACGCTAAAACCTGAGAGTTTTAACTCATTCACAGCATCCAGCGCATTAGGCATAATACATACGGGAAGTTCAAACGCCGCCGCACTTGACGTACGCAAAACATTCTCAATCTTCAACTCTTTCAGCCCCGAAATAATAATTCCGCCAAAACCAAAAGCGTAAGCGCTTCTTATAATTGCGCCTATATTGCCCATATCGGTAACGCCGCAAAGCATAACCAAAAAATTTTCATCTTTCAGCGACGAAAGCGAAACGGGCAGAACAGGTTCTACATCGGCAAGAAACCCTTGATGATTGCCGCCCTTTGCCAGAGCCTGTGCCTTTTTTTCATCCAATCGTTCTATTTTAACATTTAATTTTGCTATTTTTGCGAACAGTTTTTTATCACACTCTTTAGCCAGATACACTCGTTGTATCCGCTTTGGATTGTGCTCTAACAGATACAAAAAAAGTTGCTTGCCATAAATTAACATAAAGGGGATTTTATCTAAAAATCTCTTAAAGATAACTCTTGCAGACGTTTTATTGTCTATTTTTGCAAATTTACGAGAAAACTCCGATTTTTATATAGCAAGCTCGGCTTTACAGCTAAATATGGAAACGATTTTGGTGAAAGAGAGTGTACTATTTTAAGTGAATTATAATTTTCTTAAAAAAGATTTAACATGGGGGGGTGTTAAGCAAGTTTTCGGTTGGAGTGTTTTTCGGTATATCTATATCAAATCCTCTCCAACTTCTTAATACGAGTCTTGGGATTGATTTTAGAATTGCTTAATTGTCTTTAATTAAAATATCATACCACTCTTTAACGCTTTCGCCTGTTACTTTTGCCAAAAGTTTAGCTTTCTGTTTTGCAGGCAGCAAAAGCGGTAAAATATCCTCTTTGGTTAAATATTCGCTTTTTTTTTGTTCTTCGCCTTTTATGACAACAGCCCATTCGCCGTTTAGATTTGCTGTTTTTAACTTTTCTGCCAACTCTGAAGCGCTGCCTTTATAATGGGTTTCATACATTTTTGTAGCTTCTTTTATCAAATAAATAACTCTTTGCGGCGCAATTTTGGCAAGTTCTAAAGAGAGCTGTAAAATTCTATGGGTTGATTCATAAAGCACACTGTTATATTTAAGCGGTAAAATTTCCCGCAATTCCTTCATGCGCGCCTCTTTTTTATGCGGTAAAAATCCATGAAAATAAAATTTTGTCCCCTCAAACCCGCTTGCAGCCAAAGCCAATAAAAGTGCATTAGCTCCCGGCAATACACAAAAAGGGATACCGTTTTCCTGTGCAAATTTTACAAGTACAGCGCCTGGATCACTGATACAAGGCATTCCTGCATCGCTTATATACACAGTATCGGAAGTTAAAAAATCATCAACATTCAAACTATTTATCACGTGTTGTTCATTGTGAGAATGGAGTGATATAAATTTCTGTTTTGTCTCTTCTGATTTGCCAAAGCGTTCTTTGAGAAGATTTATCAGCTTTTTTGCCACTCTTGTATCTTCACAAAAAATAAGCGGGGTGGAGGTAAGGAGCTTTAAGCCCCTTATAGTTATATCTTCAAGATTTCCTATCGGGGTAGGAATAAAATACAGCATTATTGCATATTATATTTTTTCTTAAATTTTTCTACACGACCCGCAGAATCAACAATTTTTTCACTGCCTGTAAAAAATGGATGGCACGCATTGCAAATATCTATCTTCATCTCTTTTTTGTTTGACATTGTCTTAAAAGTATTGCCGCAAGCACAAGTAACCGTACACTCTACATATTGTGGGTGAATCTCTTTTTTCATCAAAATTTCCTTTGTTATTTTAAAAATCAATAGCTTTTTAATTAAATAAGCTGATGATTATATCAAAAAGTTTATGATAATTCAATATCTAAAGAAGAATTTTTGCCGCAAGCGCCATAACTGCACTTTCGCTTCGCAAAATATTTTCGCTCTCAAAGCCAAAAATGGGATAAATTTTCAACTGCTCCTTTTCGTCCATGCTAAAACCTCCTTCGCAGCCTATTATCCAAGTATCGGGCGGATTTTTTATATCGCAAAGTCTGTTTGAAGAAAAATCTGCAACGCCGAAATTTTGATACTTTTTTATAAACTCTTCAAGCGAACCTAACATCTCAAATTCCATCAAATCAGCTCTTCCACACTGTTCGCATGAGTTTATAGCTATTCTTCTCAGTCTTTGAAAATCAATCTTAAAACTATGCTGTGAAAATTTTGTATATACAAAAATAAGCTTTTTCAAACCGATTTCATTCAAAAACGGAAGCGTTTTTTCTATAATCTTCGGCTCTACTACCGACCATGCGATCTGAAGCGGTTTTACCGTTTTTCTTATCGGCATATTTTTAGCATGTAAAACGCACTCTGCTTCTCGTCTGTTGATGGCTTTTATATTGTATTCATATAAAAAATCATCTCGTAAATTGCGCAGCCGAAGCGGTTTTTTTATATCGTATCTGCGCGATTTAAACAGGTGCGTAAAACTCTCGCCTTCTATGACAATGCTCTCTTCTCCGGCTCTCTCATGATATAAAAACTGCATTAAACAATCCCGCTAACCCATAAAAAATAGATAACAAAGCAGAGAATAACATCAAGCGCATATTTTTTGAGAGCAAAATTTTTAAATTTTTTGTTATCATTTTTGCCAAGTTTATAAACAGTTATCGCACCGTATAAAACGCATATCCATGTGATAAGTGCGGCGCTCTCTATAAGCGTTATACGAAAGCTTTTAAATGCCAGTAGTAAAAGAATACATAAAAATATAATTGCCAAAAACATATAATATATCGGCATCACAGAGCGGAAATATTTCCGCAAAATTTCGTTTTTATCCGTAAGGCAAAACAGTATAAAACCCGTTAGTGCCGTTACGATAAAAGCAAAAAAACTAAACGATAAAATACTTTTCACAAGTTCTATCGTATCGTCCATATTATTTTCCAAGATCGGCTATATATGCGGCTAACTCTTCCATGTCAGCATCGCTCAATTTCTTGACTGTAGGCGTCATAGTGGCTTTAAATGCGCCGCCATATGTGCCGTCTTTGTATCCTTTGAGCGCTTTCAGGATTTGCTCTTTACTCCATTTATTGATGATTTGGCTCTTATTTACGGCTGATTTTTCAGCCTTTGTGCCATGGCACGGTATGCATGTAGTAAAAAGTTTTTTACCTTTATCCGCATTGACTACTGGGGCTGCTGCCGCTTCGGCTATATTTTCGGCTTTTTGTTTTGCCGTATCAATTGTCGGTTTTATATTTTCATTGATAATCTTATCTGCCGCTTTTTCAGCGTCATTTATCGTATTATTCGCTTTCTGTAAAATCTCTTTTCCCGTATTTGTGGCTTTTTCCAATGCTTCTTTTGCCTCTTTTTCGGTTTTTTCCGCCTGTTCTGCAATATCATTTTTGACTTCATGTATCTTTTGAGCCGCTTCATCTGCTTTTTCAATCGCATCAGAAACACCGCTTTTCACATCAGATAGAACATTTTGCGCTGTTTTATTTATCTCTTTAAGCGTATTCGTCTCTTTTTTGTCGCCGCAGCCAGACAATATAACAGCCGCAATTGCCGCACTTATTAATATATTTCTCATTTTATCCCTTTCAAATAGTTTTTGGATTTATAAACTGTTCGCTGTTTAGAATTTTATTCCACAAGTCAATATCGCCCCAATCCTCTCTCACGCCCGTAGAAAAAACGATGTTGTTTGGATTTATAATGCCCATCGTCTCGCTGTAAGCGTCTTCTACATCGGCTTTGGCATAACCTCTATCGGTTTCATGAACGATAACGGAATTAACGGCTATCTTTCCTTCGCCATTTGTAAAAACCGTATTTGTCAATAGCAGATCAACCATCAAAAATATAACTCTTGCAAACTGTTCGGCTGTTGGACTTACGGGAAGTTCCACCCATCTGTCGGAATACTTTTTCATCGCTGCAATATAACCCGCATCATCTTTATTCCATAAAGTAACAGAATGGTCAAACGACTCAATCAAATCCTGCATGTAGCCTTTCATCAAACCAAAGTCATATACCATCTGCGCATCGTCAAGGTTTTTTGACTCAAAAAGCACTTCTATTTTGTATGAGTGTCCATGTATGCTTGTACGACACTTTTTTGTAACGCAGCCGCGCACAATATGCGTATTTTCAAACTTAAATATTTTACGGATAATCATATTAAACTCCTTTTTTATCACCCCATAAATCAATATGGATTCTATGGCTATAATTGTAACCATTTTTTATACAAAAAAGTGCCGTTATTTTACTGTTTTTTTTAATTTCTGCACTGCTTCCGAGCGGCATGCAAAATATCGGCACATCAAATCCTGCGGTTATCTCTTCTATCTCCTTTTGCGCACTGCCGTTAAGTATCATTTTTTTATCCACGACAAACTTAAAAAACGCCTCTTTAGCGTGTGAAACGATATTTTGTATTGCCTTTTTATTGATGCGTTTCTCATATTTTTCAAGAGAATTTGAAAGTTTCACGCTCATGGCAAATCCCGCTTTTTTATACAAAGCAAATGTTTTGAAATCAAGATTTATTGTCGCATTGGTTTCAAAAAAAATCTTAAAACCGTAATTTAATGCCAACTCCAAAAAGCCGTAAAACACGGGGTTTTTATAGTGTATCAAAGGTTCGCCGCCTGTGATGACAAGATGCGGCAGATAACCCGCACTCTTTACATGTGAGGTAACTTTTAAGAAAAGTTTTTGCGCATCGTCAAATCTCTCCCACTCATTTTTGAAATGTTCCTCATCTACTGCAAAAAGCGAATCGCAGCCTATAAGTTTTGAGCCGTTTAGAGGAGAGATAAACTCGCAACCAAAACCTTTACATTGCAGGTTGCACCCGCCAAATCGCACAAATAAAGAGGGATATCCCATATATTTTCCCTCGCCTTGAATACTCAAAAAACTCTCAACTAAATACATTGTTTTAAAAGTTCCATTCTGCGAAAGCGTTCGATCACTCTTTTGTCGCCAATAAACTCTATATTGTACGGGTGGCAGGCGTAAAAAATATTGAAGTTGTGAGAAGGCGGCAGAAGCAGCTCTATCTCTTTACTGATTGAACCAAGCAGTATAAGTTCTATATTTTCATCTGCCAATTCACTCAAAAGCGTGCGAATAAAAGGCTTAAAAGCTTTTGCGTGTCTTTTAGTGTCCTCTTTTTTTGTAAAAACAAGCGCACTGTTAAGCAATAAAACGCCATTTTTTTCAAAGTTGTTTTTCAATTCATGTATGGAATTTATCAAACCTTTTTTATCAAGCCGCATAATATTTTCCTGCGTTAATTCCTCTTCTTTAAGGAGATTTGAGGCGAGCAGAAGCATTTTAATAAAATTTCTCAAACTTGTAGCGCGGTTTATTTCGCATGATAAACCTCTGTCTGAAAAAACAGTCTTTACCGCACCGTCTATAAAAGCATATCCTATAGCGCTTGCACGCCTTGGATACGGGTCTTGTCCGAAAAGTATGGATTTAGTTTTAAATTTGGGCAAAGTTTTAAAAGCGTTTAAAAAGTTATCAAAATTCGGAAAATACTCAAGATTGCTTTCTAAAAATGAGCGGTACTCCATATCTGTTGCACTGTATGCATGATTTATCGTTTCGCTCCAGCTCTCATGTACCGTTATCATTGCGGATCATTCAGCGATAATATAAGCTCCACCTGCGACACCGTAAGCCCCATAATCTGCGCTATAGTATTTTCGCTTCTACCCTCTTTATACAGCTCTATGACTTTTTTTTCATAATCAAGTGTGTTATTTTGCTGTTCTCTAAACTCTTCGGTGATTTTTTTGACCTCTTGCAGAGACTGCTTTAAAGGAACAACGCGATTTTGAACCTCATCTTCAACAATTTTTTGTATGCCGCCGTCAATATCCAAATTCTGTTTTTTAACGACTTTATTTAATTTATGATTCTCTTGATTCAAATCCTCTATAACTTTCTCCAAAATAGCGAGTCTTGTCAGCACATTTTTGTCGCGCACAATAATAAAAACAACGAGTAAAAACATCGCTGCCAACAGAGCAATAAACATTAAAATATCGCCGCTCATGTTAATCTCCTATTATAAAAACAATATCTATCAAAACAAAGATAAAAAACAGTATGCCCAGATAACCGTTAAGTGTAAAAAACGCTCTGTCTATCTTTTCAAAATCACGCCTTACTATAACATGCTCGCAAAACAGTATCACCGCACTTACTGCTACCGCCGCATAAGAGACAAAACCAAGTGAAGCGTCCGCCGCAAACAACAGCCAAAATATAATCGCCATGACATGAAATCCTGCCGATATGATAAACGCCGCTTCTCGTCCATAGCGCGAAGGAATAGAGTAAAGCCCATGTTCTCGGTCAAATTCAATATCCTGCAGAGAGTATAAAAGATCAAATCCTGCCACCCAAAACATAACGCCAAAACACAAAAGCCATGACCAGATATGCGTTGCGCCTAAAACCGCAATAGTGCCTGCTATCGGAGCAAGCCCCAATGAAAGCCCCAAAATCAAATGAGCAAAAGGAGAGAACCGTTTAAAAAAAGAGTAGCTTGCAAGCACAATAAGTATGGGAAAGGACAAAAAAAACGCCGTCTCATTGATAAGCCATGCGACAAAAATAAATAAAGCTGCATTAGATACGATAAATATTATTAGATTGAGCCTGCCAATTCTGCCGTCCACGCTTGGGCGGTTCGCTGTTCTGGGATTCAAAGCGTCTATATCTTCATCTGCAAATCTATTGAGCGCCATTGCAAAATTCCTTGCACTCACGGCACAGAACAGTCCGAGTATCAACAGTTTGAAACCAAACCATGCCGAATTGTTTACCTCGTATGAAGCTATTATCATTGCGATAAAGATAAACGGCATAGCAAAAACGGAATGTTTGAAAACTATCAACTCGTTTATATCTTTTAAAACAGTCCAAAAACGATTCATGAAACCTCATTTCTTTTAAATGATAAATTTTACATCAAATTGCCAAAAAATTAAATTTATTTACATCAAAAATATAGATATAATTTAGAAAATAATTTAGGAGTTTTTATGCAACTTGCGCTTATCGGAACAACTGCATGCGGAAAAAGCGGTTTATCTCTTGAAATAGCGGGCAAAACTAACGCTGTGATACTCTCTTTAGACTCTCTGTCTGTTTATAAAGAGATAGATATTGCTTCGGCTAAGCCTGCGCCGTCCCAAATGCTAGGCGTAAAACACTACGGTATAGATGTTATTGCGCCAAACGAGAGCTTTAATGTAACAATCTTTTTTGACCTTTATCAACAAGCTATCGCTGATGCGAATACCAAAGGCGTGCCTCTTATCATCGTAGGCGGCACAAGTTTTTATCTAAAAGCGCTTCTTTCCGGTCTTAGCGACAAACCGCTTGTAAACGATGAAAATCAAAAAAGAGTCGTTAGAATGCTGCGCGACCTTTCAAGCGCATATGAAAATATGACGCAAATAGATCCCCAATATGCCAAAAAAGTGGAAAAAAACGACATGTACCGCATAGAAAAATGGTATGAGATTTACTACGAGACAGGCGAGATTCCGAGCGATTTTTTGAAACGCACAAAAAAAGACCCTATCATTAAAGATTTAACGATATTTGAGATAGAAACAGACAAAGAAGAGTTGTTGAAACGGATTAAAAAACGCACAAAAAATATGTTTGAAATGGGGCTGGTGGACGAAGTTGCGAGGCTGGAAAAAAAATACACGAGAGAGCCTAACTGCATGAAATCCATCGGAATCAAAGAGGTAATAGAGTATTTTGACGGACTTAACGATATAGCGGGCGCTGAAGAGAAAATAGTCGCCAATACGGTAAAGTTGGCTAAAAGGCAGCGCACATTCAACCGTACACAGTTTTTGCAGCCGATTATTAAAAAAGAGCTTTCAAAAATGGGCGATGAGATTATGAAGTTTTTATGCAAATAGCCCTGTAATTGATACGGGGCTTTATAAAAAATAGCTCGTCAATTTCATAGCGGGTTCTGCCAGCAGCACTGCCGTAAGCGTTACCGCCGCTGTTATCCCAACAACTATGCTGACGCTCAAAGAAGCGTTTTGAGCATAAATTTTGCCGTCAATTTCGGACGGCCGCTTTAAAAACATATATACAATTAATTTCAGATAATAGTACACCGCTATGGCGCTGTTTATCGCCATGATGACAGCCAATATGATATATCCGTCATTTATTACCGCACTCATGATATATATCTTACCCCAAAATACCGAAAACGGCGGAATGCCAGCCAATGAGAGCATAAATAAAGCCATCAGTACAGCCGTTATGGGAGCGGTTTTAATAAGCCCTGAAAATTTGATAAACGGATGTTGAAATCTAAAATCATATAAGTTAGTATCGTTTCTCGCAGCCCATAAAAGTGCAAATGCGCCCATATTTGCGAACATGAACAGTATCCAATAGACAAATATCGCGCTGTTAGCCTGTTCGGTACCCGCAAGAACAGCGCACAATATAAATGCCGCATGTGATATGGAACTGAAAGCAAGCATTCTTTTTACATCAGTCTGTACCAGCGCCATGAGATTTGCAAGCGTCATTGTAACTACGGCTAACAGATAAAATATATTCTCCGCCCAGACTATATTGTTGGCTATAAACGGTTCAAATATTCTCACAGTAACTACAAATGCTGCTATCTTCGGAACTACTGAAATATACCCCGCAAGCGGTGCGGAAGAGCCTTCATAAACATCAGGCATCCATGTATGAAACGGTATAAGCGAAAGTTTAAAGCCCATAGCTCCCAATATCAGCGCAAGTGCGCCCATAACGCCAAGCAGAGGATAAAAATCTCTATTTAAAAGCCTGATTAATATCTCATTTATATCCACGCTTGCGGTCATCGCATAAAATATCATTGCGCCAAATGCGTAAAATCCGCTCGCCAATGCGCCCATAGTAAAATATTTCAACGCCGCTTCTATAGCCTTTTTACGATTATGCATTGCTATCATTGCATATAAAGACAAAGATGCCGTCTCAAGCCCTATAAATATTAATATAAGATTTGTCGTAGATGCCATAAATGAAAAACCTGCCGTCATGAAAAGCAATAGAGCAAAATATTCGGCAAATTTATGTTCGGCAAACTCTTTTTTGCACAGAGCCAAAGGAGCAAAAAGCAAAGAGGCGGCGATAATGATAATATGCGATAACTTTGACATACCGTCTATCAGCATTGTATTAAAAAAACCTGTCTCATCTTCAGCGCCTAACGATATAATGCAAACAAGCGAGCCAAGCAAAAACAACGAACTTATGCCAACATAAAAATTTCGGCTTAATCCTTTTATAGATATTTCTATGCATATTATGACCAACGCACCCAAACATAAAACTATTGTCGGCGCAAGAGTACAAAGATTTAAACTTTCCAGCGTTATAAGCGATATATTCTCATGCATTACTTTGTCTCCTTTGCGGCAGCTTGCTCTAAAAAGAGTTTTGTCTCATATTTTTGCGCATTTTGCGACATTATTTGAAGCGTACTTTTGACACTCTCCTGCACAGGATCTAAAACCGCTCTGGGATAGACACCCAAAACTATTATCAAAATAGTTATCGGCACAAGCGCAAAAAGTTCCCTTGGGTATAAATCTTTCAAATTTTTATTTGCTTTTTTTGTAATCTCTCCAAAGAAAGATTTTCTATACAGCCTTAACATGTAAACTGCGCCCAAAATTATGCCTGTGCCTGCAAATGCGGTTAAAAGCCAATCTATTTTATAAAATCCTATGAGAGATAAAAATTCGCCCACAAATCCTATTGTCAGAGGAAGTCCTACTGCGCTCATGAGGACAATAGCAAAGATTACCGCATACTTTGGCATTACCGAAGCAAGCCCTCCGAACTCATGCATCATTTTTGTATGTCTGCGGTCATATATCACGCCCACCAGCATGAACAGAGCGCCGCTTACGATTCCATGACTTATCATGAAAAATACGGATCCCGATATGCCTTCTGTATTTAGAGCAAATGTTCCCAATATAATAATGCCCATATGTGAAATTGAGGAGTAAGCAATAACCTGCTTCATATCGTTTTGAGCAAATGCTATGAGCGCCGCATAAATAACCATTATCACGGACACGACCGCAATAGGTATTAAAAAATAGACTGTAGCGTCAGGAAAAAGCGGCAGTAAAAATCTTACAAAGCCATAAGTTCCCATCTTTAAAAGTACAGCCGCAAGAATAACTGATCCTATCGTAGGAGCTTGTCCATGAGCATATGGCAGCCATGTATGAAAAGGAAACATCGGTACTTTTATCGCAAATCCCAAGAAAAACGCTCCGAAAAGCCATAATTGTACATTGTATGAAAGCGGCAGACTCTCCCAATCAATCAGTGAAAAACTCCAAACGCCGCTTACTTCATGATATAAATAACCAAAATATAAAATACCAACCAGCATCAATACGGAACCCGCAAATGTATATAAGAAAAATTTGACAGCCGCATAAATTCTTTTATCAGCGCCCCATGCACCAATAATATAGAGCATAGGCACCAAAGAGAGTTCCCAAAAAAGATAAAAAAGCAGCAGATCAAGACTTACAAAAACTCCTACCATAGTCATCTCTAAAAAAAGTATGGAGAGAATGAGATTTTTCATACTTTTCATTTCACCAAGCGCAATAAGCCCTACAAATGTTATAAATGTGCTTAAAATCACTAAAAACAGAGATATGCCGTCAATGCCAAGTAAAAATGCCACGCCAAAGCTCGGTATCAAAGGCAGGCTCACAATCATTTGAAAACCGCCCTGATTTATATCAAACACAGCCCAAAGCGCTAAAGAGAGTATAAACTCTATAAAAGCAGATATAATTCCGTAAATTTTAATATTTCTCTGTGTTACAAAAAAACCCAAAAAGCCTGCAAGCAAAGGAAACAAAACCGTTATAAGTAGCAGTATATTACCCATCATATCTCCTTATACCTGACAAAGAACTGCCGTCAAAAGCAGTACGACTAAACCGACCACCATCCATCTGATCATGACGGAGAGATTGCCGCTTTGCATGTGTCGCGCTTTATCGCCGCCGCGCTCTAATGTTTTTGCTATCATATCCACACTTGCGTCTATACTCTTTTCGTCAAGCTCTTTCCAGAAAAATCTTGCCACAGCCTCAAACGGACGCACAATATAGGTCTGATAAAGCTGCGGAATGTAATATTGATTAAATAAAAATTTATATACGGCTTTATCTTCTATCCATTTTGGAAAGCCGCCTCTTATGATATACATATAAAATGCGAAAAATATTCCAAACAGAGCTATCCCAAGCGTTGCGGCAATCATCAAAACAGCCGTACTGTGCGAGATATTAAACATATACTCCGGCAACAGTTCTGTCGCAAAATGTTCAAATCTTTTCTCAAAAAAGCCGGCTATAACAGCCAAAATGCCAAGCGGCAGCATAGCAAAAATCGCTGTTTGACCTGCTTCATGCGGATGAATATGCTGTTTTTCCCATACTTTTTTGCCGAAAAATACAATAAATATCAGTCTAAAACTGTAAAATGCCGTAAGTCCTGCGCCTGCCCAAAGAGCGGAATATAAAATATATGCATTTTCATTCAGTGCGACCTCCAGTATCTTATCTTTTGAAAAGAACCCTGCAAACGGATAGATACCTGCGAGCGCAACAGAGGCTATTATCATCAAAATAGCGGTATATTTCATCGTCTTATATAATCCGCCCATATTTTTGATATTCAACTCTTCATGCATAGCATGCATAACATTTCCTGCGCCTAAAAACAGAAGTGATTTAAAGTAGGCATGCGTTACAAGGTGGAACAACGCTATCCAATACGCTCCAAGACCTGCCGCTACAAACATATATCCGAGCTGCGAAAGTGTGGAGTAAGCTATAATTCGCTTTAAGTCATTATTTACAAGCGCCATGAGAGCGGCAAAGACCGCTACAAATGCTCCTAAAGACGCTATAAAAAAGCCTGTATCGGGAATGTTTATATAAATAGGATTGGCGCGTATCAATAGATATACGCCTGCCGTTACCATCGTAGCCGCATGTATAAGAGCAGAAACGGGAGTCGGACCTTCCATCGCATCGGCAAGCCATGTATGCAGAGGAAATTGCGCTGATTTACCCATAGCGCCGATAAAGAGCAAAATACCGATAGTTGTTAAAACTACCGTATCCATATCTGATACAGCGGCAAAAACGGTATCATATTGCAAAGTCCCAAACTGCCAATAAATCACAAATATGCCGAGCAGCATACCAAGATCGGCTATTCTATTCATGATAAAAGCTTCGTTTGCCGCCCATGATGCGCTCCCTCTTTCGTACCAGAATCCTATCAGCATCCATGAGCAAAGTCCAACGCCTTCCCATCCGATAAAAAGTCCTGCAAAATTATCACTCATAACAAGTACAAGCATGGAAAAAACAAATGCCGACAAATATGAAAAAAAGCGGTTAAACGACTTGTCATGAGCCATATATTCTATGGAGTAAATATGCACCAGCGTTGAAACAATACCAACCGTTACCATCATTATAACGCTTACCTTATCAACAACAAATCCAAACGGAATATCCAAATCGCCCGCATTTATCCACCCTGTCAGTTTTACATGCCAGCTATTTTCGCCGATATTGCACAAAAGTATTATTGAAGCAATAGTTGAAATCGCAATAAGAGCAGAATTTACGACTCCCGTAATAATATTTTTTTCTTTCATGGCAAAAATTGCGGCAAAAATTGCGGCAAAAAGCGGTGCAAAAAGGGCTGTATATATGAAAAATTCCATTCTTATCCCTTCATAATATTTAAGCTGTCAAGATCAATAGAGCCTGTGCGTTTATACCATAGCGTTAAAAGCCCAAGCCCTACTGCGACTTCACTTGCGGCTATTGCTATGATAAACAGAGCAAATATTTGTCCACCCAAATCCATATAAAACTTTGATACGGCAACAAAGCCGACATTTGCGGCATTTAATAAAATTTCCGTAGAAAAAAAGAGCATCAAAATATTTTTTCTCCTTAAAACTCCCGCCAAGCCTATTACAAATAAAAGTGCACTCAATATCAAGTAGTGATAAAATCCTATCATGATGAAACCCCCGTATCAAGACGGCGGCTTACTAAAATAATGCCTGCCATCATAGCTACTAAAAGCATCACGGCAGTAAGTTCAAAAGCTGCCAGATATTCTGTAAACATCAAAAGTCCCAATGCCGCCGTATTACTTAAATTTTCATCTATCGGCGTGGAAGCTTGGATACTGCCTGTAAATATCGGGGCGCAGATTATCACAACGAGCAGAATTGACACAAATATCCATAAAGTATATATCACTTTTTTGGCTGCAATATTCTCCTTAACCTCCCTTGCCGTATCAAAAAACATCATACCAAAAGCGTATAGAGCCATAACTGCGCCGGTATAAACAACTATTTGTACAACTCCTATAAATTCGGCTTCCAAAAGAAAAAAGAGACCGCTTATAAAAATCATGCCGCCGGCTAATGCACTCATGGAATAGAGTGCGTTTTTGCTGAATACCGTAATCAAAAACAGTACGGTGATTACTGTTGCAAATAGATAAAAAGCGATAAATTCATACATTATTCATCTCCTGCAAGCGGTGTTTTTTTGACATATTCATTCGCTTCATTGCTTATGCTGCCACAACCTTCAAACTCTTTTTGCAAATCAAGCTTGAATTTATCAATCGGGGTCAGTATATCGTTTTTTAGTCCGTAATACGAGCGCTGTTCCGCGGCATATTCATATTCGTTTCCATGTACTATTGCAAGCTCGGGACATACTTCGGCACATAAGCCGCAATAGATGCAGCGCCCAAAATTTATACTGTACTCTTTTATCTTTTTACGTCCGTCTTTATCAACGCCTGTTTCTATTCTGATACAATTTGAGACGCATATCTTTTCGCACAATCCGCACCCTATACATCTCTCTTTGCCGCTTTCCAACAGACGCAAAAGTTTATGCACAGAGCGGTATCGCGGACCTATCGGCATTTTTTCTAACGGATACTGCGTTGTGTGACAATTTTTTTTGCCTTTTGCCATTTCTCTGAATACTATCCAGAGTCCTGTAAAAAGCTCTAATTTTACGCTTCTTTTCAAAACACGGCAAAATTTCTGCCAATTTGTTTTTGGAGTCGGCTCATGTTTGAAGTAGATATATCCGTTTGTATTTCTATTTGTAAACCAGTCTAACATACTACGCTCCCAAAAGCAAAACTATGCCTGTTATCAGCACATTTAAAAGGGCTATCGGCATTAAGATTTTCCAGCAAAGCCACATTAATTGATCCGGTCTTATATGAGGCCATGCACCGCGCGCCCACATAAAAAAGAACATGAAGCCTAATATTTTCAAAAGCATCATAATACTTCCCGGTATAAACCAAAGGGAGTTGAAACCTCCTAAAAACATTAGTGCAACTAAAAATGAGATTAGTATCATGTTGGAATATTCGCCGAGAAAAAACAGCGCCCATCTCATGCCTGAATATTCGGTGATATATCCGCTTACTATTTCGGATTCTTGTTCCAATAAATCAAACGGGGTTCTATTTGTTTCGGCAAATCCGGCTATACAAAACAGTACAAATGCCACAGGCTGTTTCCAGATAAGCCAGTCAAAAACTCCTCCTCCTTGAAAATTATTTATATCTACAAGCGATAAAGAGCCCGTAAGCATTACGGGAGCTAAAATAGCAAGAGCGGTTATAACTTCAAAAGAGAGCAGTTGTACTACGGCTCTTGCTCCGCCCAAAATAGACCATTTATTTGCGCTGCCCAATCCTGCAAGAAGCGGCGCATACATACCCGCTGATGAAACGCCTATGACAAATAAAATACCTACATTTATATCGGATATTATCGCTGATGTCTTATATTCGCCAAATTCAAATTCAGGAAAAAACGGCACTGCCGCAAACGCTGTAAAGGTGGCTGCTACTATCAAAAGAGGAGCTAAACAAAATATCGCTTTCACACTGTTTTGCGGTACAATGTCCTCTTTCATGAAAAGTTTAATAACATCGGCTACTGCCTGCAAAAGTCCAAACGGTCCTACATACATGGGACCCAAACGGCGATGCATAAAGCCTAAAATTTTGCGTTCTACATATGTCGCAAATCCTGCAAGAGACGCTACAATTGCAAGTACAATTACAGATTTTACAACTGTCTCTAAGACCATAGCCGCTTCATTCGTCATTATAAACTTCCTCTATCATAAACGGAGTAAATCTGTACTCTTCAAAAAACGGATATACATTAAGCATTTTATCAAAGGTCGGCAAATAGGCGAAATTGCCCGTTATATCTCTGTCCTCTTCTATATTTAGATATAAAATCGCACCGCTTTGAGATGTTATTTTTACATTTTGACCGCTGAAAAGATTATGCGAATCAATAAACTCTTTTGAAGCAAAAAGAGAGCCTTTCCTTTTTAATCGGCTCGCACGATTTGTAAAAATGCTAAATTGTGAAATTGGATTTAATCTATATACAATATCGCCATGCAGCGCCACATTTTCACAATTTACAGGCGTTTTTGATATTTCTACGCTTTGGTTGATAACTTCATAACCTCTTTTATCATTGCCCGCATTATCAAAATCTATCCCCAAATCATCAAATGCAATCTGTTTAAAACCGGCATTAGTGGGTAACTTTTGTGTATAATCAATCGTATATTTTGTGCTAATTCCAAGGGCGGAAGCAATATCGTTTAACTCATATCCGCTATAAGGAAGTGCGGCATTTGTAGGCACTACTCTTTTATCTATACTAGTAAACGTACCCTCTTGCTGATTCAAGGCCGGCATATCAAATCCATCTCCAAATGCGCTCATGGTCATATCGCCAAACCGATTATAACCAAGCGTTTTACCCTCTTCATACTTATCAAGTTCGCATATTAAAGAGACGCCGAGTGTGTTTGTTTGTGTAGGAATGATAACTGTTTCAAAATTTGCCAAATGCTCCAATATGCCCACAATATAAGCCATGTTCTGCCATCTTGGATGTGTCAGCACATCTTCGCCGATTATCAGTGTAAGGCGATTTTTATCTGCCATCATCGCTTTTATTTGCGCGCTCTTATCTTCAAGAGCGGTCATATCCCAAAGCTTTGAAGTAACCGCTTCAATCTCTTTATCATCTACAATTTTTGTTTTTATTACATGAAAAGATTGCAGATATTCGCTTGTTACGTCGTCAAGTTCCGAGAGCGGCGCAAAAAGTTCAAGTAATAGATATAAAAGCGACTCCTCACTTCCCGATTGATAGTTTAATGACAATATATTTTTAGAAAAACCCTGTACTACCTTGTCGCCGATCGGATGACAATATATAACGGCGGCGCGGTTTAATTTAGCGGCATTATTTACCATATATCCGACATTGGGGGCATCATATCTTATCATTGAGCCTACACTGACGATAAAATCGCTCTTGCGGATATTTTCAAGCGTACCTTTATAAAGAGTATGGCCTGAACATTTGCCCATTGCTTTTAAAAATCTCTGATATATATAAGCATCTTCATTGACAAGTTTCAGTGAAAATTTCTCTTTCAGTTTTTGAAGTATCAACGCCTCTTCATTTGTGATAAAACTATTAAAGAGTATCGTTCCCGCTTCATTTTTTATAAATTCCACCAACTCTTTTTTCTTCTCTTCATTTTTCACTGCGCCACTATTTTCAAAATCATATCCATATCTTGCCGCAGCATTAAGCGGAGCAAAATTTTGTTCGCCCTGTACGCGGTAAATTTTCAAAGAGGGATTCTCTATGCTTTGATGTTTTACTTCATAGTATATCAATGAGCAATCCGAACTGTGCGGATTTGCAGCAGGTATTCGTTTAAGCTCCCATGCATTTGAGATATAGTGAAAACTGCTTTCAACAAGTGCGCCTGTTGGGCATACTGCGCTGCATTCGCCACACTTTGCGCATTCCACAGCATTACCGTTTTCATCTCGTACTTTATCTATCAATGACTTTTGCATTTTATTCCAAACGGCATACGCATCTTTCGGCATTATATCTTTGTACTCTTTGGGAACAGCGAACTCTTCGCCGCGCGGTATAGTTCTTAAGGCTGCTTCTCCGATTTTATCTTTACATACCGTTACACATTTTTCACACACTATACACAACGAAGCATCATAGCGGATATTACCCCAATCCTCTATCCCGCGACAGGTATTTGTTACGGCATAGCGCTGCTCGTTTACTTTTGTCTCATGCATATAATTTTGCAAATCGCACTCACCGCTTTTATCACATACGCCGCACTCCAAAGGGTGATTGACAGCATAAACTTCCATTATCGCGCGTCTTTCTGCTTCTATTTCTTCCGTATTTGTAATAATAACCTGCCCGTCTTTAGCTTTTGCATTGCATGTATAGACTCTTTTGCCGTCAACATCTGCCATACAAAGTCTGCATGCCAGTGTCGGCGAACAGCAGCTAATATAACATATGGCGGGAATAAAAATACCGTTCGCTCTTGCTATATTTAAAATTGTCTCATTCTCTTTTGCCGCTATTTTGACACCGTTTATAGTTATCATTATATCAGCCATTTGACCCTCTTTTTGAAACTGCTGCCGTCTCATACCTGTATCCGCTCTTTTTTATACCCAAAATTGCAATTGTTCCTTTCATGTTCTTATCAAGAGAAAATACGCTTTCAAAATCGCCGTTTGAAGTCTTTATTGAAACTTCATCGCCGTCTTTAAGTTTTGCTGCAATTGCAAACTGTAAAGAACCGTAAAGTTTTGGACCTTCTTCGGCTCCATCATAAAAATAGACTATTGTGCCGTCAAAACTTCTAATCTCGCCAATTTGCTGCGGCAATAGTGTTTTTGGCTCTGCTTTTAACTCTATATCGCTTAAAACGCTCACCCTTAAAGGCTTAAAACGCAAAATAAGAGCTATCAATCCCGCTATTAAATCAGCATCATGATGTTCGTATAAATCACAGCCTAAAAGCAAGGACGGCGAATCTTTTATTAAGAGATTTTTTACCTCTTCTATCTCCTCTTCTCCTACATTGCTCTCTGCGCTCAAATATCCCTCGTCTAACTCTTCAAGATAGTTTTTTACATCTTGTGGGATTTCTATATCTTTTAAAAGGCTTTTTGCTATAAGCGCCAATACCCCGGCTTCTGAACCTGTCTCATACTTAATATAAATTTTAGCAGTTTTTTTAAGACTCAAATCTTCTTGCGCAGACATATATATCAACTCTTTTTTTTCTTTGATAATATCTTGCATTAAACTACCGTTATCTTTGATAAAATGTGTACCTATACACAAAATTACGCCATTCTTATCAACTCTTTTAACTTCTACGCCATACTTTTCAAAAGCGTTAAACAGAGGATTTGAAACTCTCGGCTCATGTACAAAAGCTTTTACGACTATCGTCCAATCAACTTCATTGAAACGCAGCGAATTCATTACTTCATGTCCTCTGCGTTTAAGATTTTTAATAAGAGTCTGCAACGCATCATTAGAGACTATTTCAAAAATAAATATTGATACTTCGCCTCTTAAAGAGTTGTCTGTCAATTCAAAGATTCTGTCTGCAAACCGACTTTTAAGGTGTCTTAAATCATATCGCTTCATTATCTATCCGTCTCGCCAAGCAGAATATTAGAACTTGCTATCATCGCTATTGCATCTGGTAAGTATGAATTACACATTATTTCTTGGAAAAGACTGCAATTCCAAAATGATGGGGTTCTGATTTTTAATCTATAAGGATTCGCGCCGCCTTGTGAATTTATATAATATCCAAGTTCGCCTTTGGGGGATTCCGTCGCAACATATACCTCGCCGACAGGCGGTTTCATGCCTTGCGTTACTAAAACAAAATGCTGCATTAAAGAGTAGTTTTGCGTCATTATCTGCTCTTTGGGAGCGCTGATAAATTCCGGCGCATCAGCCATAATCTGCGGCTTGGTATCTTTGTACATTGGAATTAACTGTCTTAATATCCTCATGGATTGACGCATCTCTTCCATGTAGAGTTTATATCTGCCGTAACAATCGCATGTAAAGGCTACGGGAACATCAAACTCCACTTCATTATAAAGTTCATAAGGCTCCTCTTTTCTTATATCCCACTCTATGCCGCTTCCTCTTATCATTATGCCCGAAGCTCCCCAGCTTTGCGCCGCTTCTTTTGTAAGTATGCCAACATTTTCAAGGCGCATTTTCCAAATTCTATTTTCGTCCAACAGCCCTTCATATGTCTTAATAGCCTCCGGCAGCTTATCTAAATATTCGCTAAGTTTCTCAAGCCACCCCTCGCGCAAATCCAAAGGTACGCCGCCAATTCTTATGGAACTGTGTGTAAGTCTTGCACCGCAGTAATCTTCTATCAAATCCATGGCAAACTCGCGCTCTCTGTAAGCATATAAAAATACTGTCATCGCTCCAATATCAAGAGCATGAGTTGCAAGCCAAAAGAGATGCGAAGAGATGCGGTTAATCTCCAAAAGCAGCATTCTGATTATCTGCGCTCTTCGTGGAATCTCAATGCCGATAAGTTTTTCAACAGCAAGCGCAAAGCCGTAATTATTTGATGTTGCCGCTATATAATCCATTCTGTCAGTTACAGGCAAAAATTCATTATATATCATATTTTCAGCCATCTTCTCTATGCCTCTGTGCATGTAGCCGATGTCCGGTATCGCTTTTATAATCTTTTCACCGCTAAGTTCTAAAATCAAACGCAACTGTCCATGAGCCGACGGATGCTGCGGACCTAAATTTAAAATCATATTATTATCATCTCTGTCAAAAGAGATATTTTCAAAAAACGGCTTTAATCTGTTGGGCTGCTGCTCTATTGCCATCATTAATGCCTTTTTTTAAGAGTAACGGATTTACTTTTTTTAATCTTTTTAATAAGAAATACTCCGTTATCTTCCTGATATTCGCCGATTTTGCTTGGCTCTTCACTGTAAGGTTCATCAAAATGCACCTCATGCCCAATTCTTGCATATCCTCTTGTATTCTCTTTTTCTATTAAAGCGCTGTCTCTTATCTCCGGACCGATAAGATCTCTATACTCTTTACCGAATATCTGATCTATTTCATACCATTGCGCTGCCTCATCGCCCTGCAAAGGATAAGATTTTCTGAGAGGATAGCCGCTCCAGTCATCAGGCATTAAAATGCGCTTCATGTAAGGGTGTCCTTCTATAACGATACCAAACATGTCATATGTCTCTCTCTCTGCCCAATCGGCGCTTTTATATACTTCAACGGCGCTTTTTAAAGGCTCATGCTCTTTTATTCGGCACTTAATGCGCATTCGCCTGCGCTTTTTCATGGAAAGCATTTGATAAAAAATCTCAAACTCTCCGCTTCCCGCCAAAAAATCAATAGCACTCATCTCCGAAAGATTATTATACTCTAAAGTGTTTTTTAGAAATTTCAATACTTTTATATTGTCTTTAGATTCTATCCAGACAACAAGCTGTCCCGCCTCTATATAAGCGTCATTGACATTGAATTTTGATCTGATTTTCTCAAGATCGTTTTTAAAAATTTCATCATTGTCCGCATTAACTCTTGGAATGCGTTTTGGGGTTTTAAACCTATCATGAAAATAGAGACTTTCTTGAGCATTTTTTCTATTAATATATTGACGCATCAAATAAGCCTTTTCGGTCTGTTTTGTCTTGTTATTTTTTCAGACCTGATCTTTTTTTGCAGCAGCATCACGGCATATTGCAAAGTTTCCGGACGAGGAGCGCAGCCCGGGAGATAAATATCAACGGGAATTATCCTGTCAACTCCTTGAACAGTAGCGTATGTGTTGAAAAGTCCGCCCGTATTTGCACAGCTTCCCATACTAATGACCCATTTTGGATCTGGGATCTGATCATAAACTCTCTTCATGAGATGGGCATGTTTTTTTGAGAGCGTGCCGGCTACAATAATACCGTCAGCCTGTCTTGGACTTGCTCTGAAAATTGTTCCGAATCTGTCAAAATCAAACCTTCCCGCACCCGTAGCCATCATCTCAATCGCACAGCATGCAAGCCCATAAGTGGCAGGCCAAAAAGAGTTGCTTCTTCCCCATTGCACAATCTTATCAAGAGTCGTCAGCGCAACAGGAAGTCCGCCGTTTTGAAAATAGTTTATTTTATGTTGTGCCATTCCAGCGCTCCTTTATTCCATGCATACACAAATCCTATTCCCAAAAGCAGTATAAAAAGCGCCATTTCTACAAATCCAAACATTCCAAGAGCTTTAAAATTTACCGCCCATGGAAACATAAAAATAATTTCTACATCAAAAAGAATAAATAATAACGCAAAAAGATAAAAATGCGGACTGATTCTGTTTGGTTGTTTTACGGTCGGAAATCCGCACTCATAAATTGTCAATTTTAACTTTTCATCATTTCTGCGCGCAAGCTTTTTGCTTATAGAATTTGCCGCAAAAGTTATAAAAGCAAATACCCCAAGCGCTAAAAACAACATAAAAAAAGCGCCAAAATATGGGTGAACAAATGACATGTGACTCATTGGCGAACCTCAAATGCATATATTTAATTTATTATTATAGTTAAAAAAAATTTCTAAAAAGCTTTTCTAAAACAAAAAATTATATTTTATAAGCAGTTAGAGCTTACATGTTTCATTTTTACACAATGAAAAAATATGTTTTTAAGTGGTGCGAAATGAGGCTGTTAGGGTATAAAAATGATAATTTTAAATTGGTTGCAAATTATGTAATAAATAACTATTTAAGAAAATTATATATATTTCATTATTTCAAAATTAAAGATATTATGCCTTTTTTTATTGCATGCAAAAATAAATCAAACCAGATATTCTCCATAATTTTTACTGCTTCAAAAAACCAACTGAATTTGACTCTCCAAATGCCCCTTTGGTTTCCCTCTCTATAGCCTCTTTGAAATCTTCCAAAGTAAAAATAGCCTCTTTTTTCAATGCAACTTTCAAAGCGGTATTTTTTAAGACTATCTGTATCTGCCCGCCGCTCAAAGGATAACCTGCCAAAATTTTTATGTCAAAATTCTCTTCATATGCAGCGCTCTCAGGCAAAGCCTGCTGCCAAAGTTTTATGCGCTGTTTGAGGTTTGGCTTTTCAAACTCTATCTTGTAGTCAAATCTTCTTGAAAATGCGGGGTCTATATTTTCAAGCATATTTGTGGTCGCCACCAAAAGTCCGTCAAAACGCTCTATCTGCTCTAAAAATATATTTTGCATTTGATTGTGCATTTTATCCGCACTTGCCCCGCTTTCGCTTGATCTTGCGCTTAAAAACTGGTCTGCTTCATTGAGCAAAAGAAGCGGTTCGGTTTTTGTTTTATAGCAAAGCTCTCTATAAGTATCAAAAATATTTCGCACGTTTTTTTCGCTCTCACCGACATATTTGGATAAAATCTTTGAGCAGTCAAAATTTAAAACCTGTTTTTTAAGCGATTTTGCCAATGAAAGAGCTGTCATAGTTTTACCTGTGCCGGGCGGTCCATAAAGAATAATCTTAGCGTCTATCCCTTTTCTTTTGTCTTTTATGCCCCACTCTTTAAGCCGCGCTACCACAACCTTGTCAGCCTGTTTTAAAATACTCTCCAATGCATCTCGTATTTTAGACGACATGACAACATCATTCAAATTTGTCTTTGGTTCTATAAGCTCAAAAATATCCTGTTCGGCGATTAACATGTCAAGCTTCATCTTTTTGCTTTTTTTCTCTTTGTCCGGATGCATAATTTTTTGCAAAATATCTTCATTTATATAAAAACTTCTGCTCACGCCGCCAAAAGCGGTAAACATTTCATCATAATCAATAATCCCGCTCTCTATCAATCTTGAGCCCTCTTCCAAAATTGCGCGGTTTTTGATACGTTCGTACTCATCAAAACTGACAAGCCCAATGAGCGTATTCATCTCTCTTAAATTCTCAAATTCGCCCGAATACTCCTCTTTTAAAAGCGCCAAAAATATAATCTGCTCTTTTACATCCAAAGAGCGCTCTTTAAAAAGAGTCTCTATCATGACCTCATTTTTTGTAACTTTCAATCTCTCATTAATTCTTGCCTCAAGTAACTGCAATTTTGTCTGAAGCCTGTGAATACCTGGTGCATTTTGCGTAACGCTGTGTTTTGCGGAATTTATTTTTTGATACAGCTCTATCCTGAAAAACTGGTCTTTTATATACTCAAGATGATCGCTATACGGCACAATATCGGGCAGTATCATTTCTAAATTCCCATCTTCCAAAAGCTTCAAAAATGTAGGGCTTGGGGTTATCATGCCGTTATACAGTTCAAGATTGGAAAAATCATTCAGTTTTAACTGCGTAAAATTGCTCTGTATAATCCAGCCGAGATCTATTATATTTTTTAAAAGCGGGATTTTTTGGAGTTGCGCATAATCTTTCTGCCCGAAAATCTCGTTTAATATCTCATTGACCGCAATATCAATTTCGCCTTCTATATAATGGCGCACCAATACTTGAAGTATCTTTGCCTCATCTTCACTGCATTTTAAGTGCGGAAAGATTTTGCTGTTTTTTATCTCTTTGCTCTCCAAAAAATCTATCAGATATTCCAAATTTATTCCTTTGTATTTGTCTATTGTATCTTTTTTGCAGCGTTGCAGCCGTCTTTTAAGCCAAAATCGCACGCTTTTTTGAAATAACTTTTCGCCTCTTGCATGTTATATACCCCGCCTCTTTTATCTGTGTATAAAAGTCCTACCTTATAGCACATATCGGCGTCTTTTTTTGCAGTGCACGCTTTGTCAAAATACTGTTTTGCCATGTTGGCATTTGCTATCGGATTTTTTCTATCGGCATATAAAACAGCAAGTTCATAGCAACTTTCCATATTCCACGCATTGCACGCTTTTTCAAGATAAGAACTTGCCTTGAAATAATCTTTTTGCGAACCTTGCATGTATAAACTGCTAAGTTTTATGCAACTACTTGTACTATGTCGTCCTTCGCAACCTAACTCAAAAAAGTTTTTCGCTTTTTCCACATCGCCGCTGTTTAGATATGACATACCAAAATTATAACACTCGTTTTTACTGCCGTAAGTATCGGTGCATGCTCTTTCTAATATGCTTTGCGCCTTTGCCTCATTTTTTTCCGTGCCGATACCGTTTTTATAAAACTCTGCCGTTTTATCGCAGTTTGACGAATAGGAGGAAGCGCTGTAGCAAGCCTGTTCGTAGTAATTAAGAGCTTTTTTATAGTCTTTGGTTACGCCGTCGCCGTTGCTGTAAATATCTCCAAGCGCTTCGCATGAGTTTTCGTATTTCATGTTGCACGCTTTTTGCAGATATGCGACGGCTTGAACATAATCCTTGTTCTGATGGCTGTAAACGCCGAAATTATTGCATGAGTATCTATCGCCGTCTCCATTACAACCTGTTTGAAAATATCTCATAGCCTCTTCGTAATTGCCGCTTTTCATGGCGGCATTGCCTGCTTTTAGATTTTCATTAACAAAAAGTGCGCAGCCTCCAAGCAGCAACGATACCGCTGCCAGCAAAACAACTTTTTTCATCTTCTCTCCTTTTTGATAATTTTTAGATCTCCTCTCCCATTTTTTATTCGTTAATTTATATCCGTTTTAAACAGCGGCAAAGCGTTATAAATCCAATATATCGGTTAAAAAATATCACTCTCATTCGTATATTTTATCTCCATGTTAGCCGCCTGTTCTTTTAAAACCCTTTTTAATACTTTTCCTGTGGCATTTTTAGGCAACTCTTTGACGAAAAATATATGTTTCGGTATCTTAAAGTTAGCAAGATGCTGCTTTAAATATTTTTTGATTTGAAGTTCGCCCATAGGTTCAACTACGCCATCTTTAAACTGTATAAACGCCACAACATCTTCATCGCCAAGCTCACTTTTCTTGCCTATAACTGCAGCGGTTTCTATATCGCTTATCTGATACAAAATCTCCTCAATCTCGCGCGGATAGATATTTATCCCTTTTGAGATTATCAAATCTTTTTTTCTGTCCACGATAAATAAAAATCCTTCTTCGTCAAGTTTTCCCAAATCCCCCGTCCTGACCCAGCCGTTTATCAGCGTCTCAGCAGTAGCTTCAGGTCTGTTCAAATAACCCTGCATGGCGCAGTCGCCCTTTACTATTATCTCTCCAACTTCACCCAAAGGCAGCTCCATCATCTCTTCATCTACTATTTTTATCTCATATCCCGGAAGTGCGGGACCAACGGAGAGCGGTTTTTGTTTTTCAAGACGATTTACCGCAACAGCGGGAGAACACTCACTGAGTCCATATCCTTCAAGTAAAATACCACGGGTAAATTTTTTGCTGAAATCAATAAGCGATTTTTCGCTTAAAGGTGCGCTGCCGGATATAAAAAGCCTGATTTTATGAAACCACATGAAGTACCATGGAATTCTTGCTTTTATGAGAGCATTATATACGGTAGGCACGCCTAAAAATATCGTTACTCTTTTTAAAAGCGTCTGTTTTAAGATATTTGAAAATGGAAAAACGGATTTTACTACAACAATTGACGAAGCAAAATAGATGGGCAAAAGCACCATGATTGTAAGCGTAAATGTATGAAACATGGGCAGATATACGATAAATCTGTCATCAGCTTCTATCTTAAAAGCGATTTTAGCGGCGACCATATTTGAGAGCATATTGCGGTAACTTAACATTGCGCCTTTAGGTTTGCCTGTGGTGCCGGAGGTATAAACTATACAGGCAATATCGTCAATGCCTGGCTGTTTGAATGCTCTATAATCACTATTTGAACGGCTCATGACAGCTTTATAGCTTAAGTTTTTATCATCATAATACTCATACTCTTCCGTCCAAATAACAGCCTCTATTTTGGTAGAATTTAACAGTTTTTTAGTCTCTTTAGCATAAATTACCGAAGAAAATAGAAGTTTTGCATTGCAGTCATTTAAAATATGCTCAAACTCTTCGCGCTTCAGGAATGTATTTATCGGCACGCTTACCGCTCCTATTTTTGAGAGCGCCAGTAAAGATATGATAAACTCTTCGCTGTTGGCGACTATAATAGCCGCCGTATCGCCTGCTCTTATACCAAGTTCATACAAAAAATCTGCCAATTTATCCGTTTTTTGCTTTAACTCAAGATTGCTTGTTTTTTGTTTATCTATAAAAAGTAGGCTTTTTTTAGGACTCTCTTTAGCGTTATGCTCTACCATTTCATAAAAATTGTGAAAGTTATATCCCAACATGTTTAGAACCTGTATTTAAATGACATATTTACAAGATGAGCGCTGCCGTCGCTGAATGTGCCGTTGATATTGCTATTGACTGCGCCGCGGTCTTCTTTATTTGAAAACAGATATGCCATACCTATGCTCATGTCCTGATTTAATTTATACTCAAAACCTGCGGAGTAGTTTTTGGAATTTGAGTCGGGAAGTTCAAATGCTAAAGTATTTTTCGGAGCAGGCGTTTTGTCTATCGTGAAACCTGCCATAAGTTTTAGATTTTCACTCGCCAAATGCGTAACGCCGAGACGGAAAGTATCGGAATCTTTCCAATTTTTAACTTTTAAGCTTCCGAAAAAGGCTGTGGTTGGATCGCTACTCTCATGTGGAAAATTAAAATCTATCCCTTTATAAGACGACCAGTAAACTCTCTCGTACACAAACTCTACCGTTGTTTTTTTCAAAAATGTGTAAGCTATAGCCAAATCAAGCACTGCGGGCAACGGCACCTCAACGCTTGCGCTTCCGTCATACTGAGGATACGTCAATAAATGCAAATCAGCGTCTCCTTCAAGTGTCAGATTTACTTTTGAGCGATACGTTGCGGCAAGACTTAATGCTTCAACAGGTTTGACGGTTAAAGCGAGATTGTAGCCAAAATCAAACGAATCTCCCTCCATGTCCATTTTAACAGGCTGTCCTACACCATTTGCATCGCTTGCTACTTCGCCCATGCTGTAAACAGCTCTGGCTCCAAAACCAAAAGATGCCCAATCATTTATTTTGTATGCCGCCGTAGGATTTGCCTCTATGATTCTCAAGGAGAATTTTTTTGCCGTTGACGCTTGGTACGGAGTATCCCATCTTTTTGCAAGTCCGCCCGGAACTACCACTGAAAAACCAAATCTCCAATCCTCTTTGTATGTCGGTGTTACAAAATGAAAAAGCGGAGCGACTATATTTTCGGCTTTTGATTCGCCGTCATAAAATGTGCCTCTATTGTCCGTATAGCTCATCTTAGGCAGATTTACATATGTGATAAATGCTTCAACTTCGCTTTTGCCGCCGTCTAAAAACGCCATATTCGCAGGATTATAGTAACTTGCGTCCGCTCCATTTACAGCCGCTATATTTGCAGCTCCCAACGCCAAACCGGACAAAGACTGCTCTGGTATCTTATATCCCGAAGCTGTTAAAGAGGAGGTAAGAAACGCTGATATAACCGACATTTTGACAAAAATGTCTTTTTGTAGATTCAAACTGCTAAAATTATTTACAGTCTCCATAAAGTTATTCCTTTAAAAAATTTATTTTTGCAAGCTATGGAGCAGGTTTATCTCTTGCGCCCATATACTCTCATCAATAGTCTCCAATATCATAGGGATATCGTCTATTCTATCGTCATTCATGATAAACGAAAATGCATCCAAGCCTATTTCGCCTTTGCCGATACTCTCATGTCTATCAACACGACTTTGAAATTTCGCTTTAGAATCATTAAGATGCATGCCTTTTAAATATTTAAACCCTATAATAGTATCAAACTTTTGCATAGTTTTTTCATAATCCGCTTTTTTGCGTATATCATAGCCCGAAGTAAAAAGATGACATGTATCTATGCATACGCCGACGCGCGATTTGTCTATGGAATTTTGCACAAGATAAGCTAAATGTTCAAATCTGTATCCGAGATTGCTCCCCTGTCCCGCCGTATTTTCAACTACAAGCGTAATGCCGTTGCTTTGGCTCAACGCTTCATTCATGCACTTCGATATATTGTTTAAACACTCTTCTTCGCTTATCTCTTTTAAATGGCTTCCTGGATGAAAATTCAGTTTAAGAAGCCCGAGCTCTTCGCATCTTTTTACTTCGTCCAAAAATGCTTCAAAAGATTTTTGTCTTTGCTCTTTTCCCGGATGTCCCAAATTGATAAGATAACTGTCATGAGGCAAAATATGTTTTGGCAATATCCCAACTTCGTCAAGTCTTTTTTTAAAGCTCTCTATCTGGCTTTTTTCAAGGGCTTTTGCACTCCATTGGCGCTGATTTTTTGTAAACAGTGCAAACGCTTTTGCTCCTATGGCTTTAGCATTCAGTGGAGCATTTTCCACTCCGCCGCCGGCGCTTACATGCGCTCCTATTGGCTTCACTGTTCTTTTCCAAGCTTTTCTATTTGTATTGTTATATTGTTTTGAGAGTCGCTAAAATCAGCGTAGCTTTCATTTACATCATATGAGATATTAAATTCTGTTTTAGCGATGTACTGAGAAAATCCGCTGTCGGTTTTTGTAAGATTTTGCGACTTATATATAGGTTTTTGTGCCAAAATATCGTCTATCAGTTCATTATAATGCGGCTGTAAAAAAAACTTTTCATTGAAAATGCCGCGCGTCATACATCTGTTATTGACACAGATATTGCCCGCCGATTTATAGTCAAGCGTTACAACGCCTGCTGAAAATATCTGAAGATTGGCGTATTTGCCGCCTCTTTTATAAAAACCTATACCGCTTAATTTTAAAGAAGGGGTTTTGATAATAAGCTTGACAGGCTGCGAAGTTTCTATAGTCTGCTCTTTGACACTGCATGCGCTGAAAAAAAGTACAACCCCCGTAAATACTGCTAAAAATCTATACATGTACGCTCCAAATACAGCTTTAAGCTGCAAAATCAGATAAAAATACAGTTATATTACCATAAAATCTTTTTACAAATATTTAAGCTATGCGTGTTATAATTCTACCCTTTGTTTTTATATTCAGCCGCTTTTCAATACGGCCCATTCGTCTAACGGTTAGGACATCGCCCTTTCACGGCGGTAACACGAGTTCGAATCTCGTATGGGTCACCACTCAAACAAAGCTTATAACCTTTTAAGAATATTTTTGCTTAAATGCGGCTGCGACAAAGACCCCTACAGACAGTGTGATTAATGCAATAAAATTTATATCTTGCGGAGTTATCATATGAAGATATTCTCATTTATCATTTTAGCCTCAAGTCTCTTTTTTGTAAATGCAACTGCGCAAGAGCAAAAGCCTTTTGAGTTTACGGCTATCAATGACAAAAATATCCCCGTTCTTGGCGAAAAAACGCAAAGGGATGCGGCGTTGGCAAAAAATCTTAATGCGATTATTAAGCGCACAAATAACCAAGATGGGATTATAAGGTTTTATAATGACGCACTAATTAAATGCAAAGAGAGCAAGAATGAGGATGAATTTTACGGGTGCATGAAGGAAAACAAAATTAACAAATGGCATTTAGAGTATATTTTAGGGAGCCTATTTCAAAATCAGCAAAAAGAGATTATAGATCCGTTTCCCACAGCGAAAAATTCGCCTGTTTGTAAAAATATTTTAGACAATAAAATATTTTTACAAAGCTCTAAAGAAAATTATATCTCATATAAAAACAGCTCTGAAACAAAAACTTTGATTTTTACCAAATATCAGGGAACGGCGCATTTCAAGTATTTTTTCTATGAACAAGTCCCTGTTGATACAAATGAAACCGAGTTTTTACGCGAAATGGAGCCATTTTATCTTGACGAATCCGAGCGAAAAGTTTATGTGTATCATAGACCTTGGAGTGGATGGTCTAAACTGTTTTCGCTAAATAACGCTATTTATCTGAATTTTACAACAAGAGATGATGAGACGCATTATATCTTTTCGCTTGACAAAGAGAGTTACTTTTTTGACCAAGCATGCAAAATAAAAAGAACAACAACGGGCTATGCAAATAGGGACAAAATATGTCAAAAGGCGGCAAAAGGCGAATACGAAAAGATTTTATCCGTTGATTTGCGTTTGGTTCTTAACGAAAAAGAGTTTCAAAAACTTGAGGCTGATTTCAATGAAACAAACCGTTTCATGGGTTGGTATCTTTCTTGCATTGAAAATAACGGTTACTTTGTTGATTATGCAAATGAGGGCAAAAAACATATCGTGTTAAATCTTACCTACGGTTCGGCTGCGGGAGCGGGCTGCGGATATGGTTATCTTGCTCTCTACGACCCGCACAAAGGCGATGAACTCCGCCGAAGCCACATCGGAGGAGGCGAATTTTATTCGCTTCATGATTGTTATATAGAAGCCAGAGAGGAGCCAATATCCATCGGTGAAAAGAATTATATTTTGGTTAGCGGCAATACAGGTCTAATCAGTTTGAACGAAATTGCAAAGTCAGATAACGGCAGCGAGCACATAAACACTGTTTGCACTTTTGAGCCAATCTATAAATACGAATAAAAAATACTTTGATTAAGGTTAAGTGATTTTTAGATGGTGCGGATGAAGAGACTCGAACTCCCATGCCTCGCGGCGCCAGATCCTAAGTCTGGTGTGTCTACCAATTTCACCACATCCGCACAACAATAAAATAAGTGCGCCTTGTAAGGCGTTTTAAAATTTCGGACAAAGTCAAACTCAATTTGTCCGCCAACCACCGCAAAACAGCGGTTTTGGTTTTAAAAATTTACCCTCTCCCGCAAAGCGGGTAGCTTTAGAGGTTTCAAAAGGGTTTACCCTTTGTCGCAAATGGAAGCTTTGCTTTCATGCGAAATCAAAATGGTACGCCCAAGAGGATTCGAACCTCTGACCTACGGCTTAGAAGGCCGTTGCTCTATCCAGCTGAGCTATGAGCGCATAAAATCCGCAAAACCAACTTCAAATCCGCCGCCGCTAAATTCTCCTCGCTTGCGAGATAGCTTTAGGGTTTCAAAAGGGTTTATCCTTTGTCGCAAATAGAAGCTTTGCTTTCATGCGAAATCAAATGGTACGCTCGATAGGAGTCGAACCTACAACCCACAGATCCGAAGTCTGTTGCTCTATCCAATTGAGCTACGAGCGCATACTCAAATGGGGTGAGTTATGGGGATTGAACCCACGACCCTCAGGACCACAATCTGATGCTCTACCAACTGAGCTAAACTCACCATAATAAAAAATGGTCGGGGTGACAGGATTTGAACCTGCGACCCTCTGGTCCCAAACCAGATGCGCTACCAGGCTGCGCTACACCCCGACTAAATCATCCAATCTGCGACAACTTTTAAAGTCTTTCGACATAAATTTTCATATTCTGCCGCTTGCAAATTAAAAACAAGGTTGAAAGTTTACACAAAACGCCTGTTTTTGTCAAGACTTGTTTTTTGTTTTGTCAATTTGGCTCATTTTCGGATATATTTTTAAGCCTTTTAAAAAACTATGCGAATTTTATTGAAAATAATATAATAAACAAAGTAAAAAAACAGAAATGCAACATGATAAGAGCTGTTTTGATTGGTTTGATAGCTGTGTTTGGCTTTTGCGGGGAGATTTCGGAGGAGAAAATGCCTTTAAAGATTTAAGCGTACAGCAGCTCAATCTACTTCATGAACAAAGTACGGCACAATATAAAGACTTAACGTCAATCAATGCAATTGAGTTAAGCAAATACAACTTTGCACCGCTCTTCATGGACACAAAAGAGTACGACTGCAATTTTTTGGGCTATATCGGCGATGACTTTTGGCGGCTTTATATTGTGTTTGATGAGATAAAAAAGGTCGCATCGCTTAAATACAGCACAAAAAGGTCAAACGATGACAAAGGGAAATTATTGCGATTTTAAGGGCGAAATTACAATAAATCAAACATACATTATGAAGAGTATGAGATTTTGCCGCAGGCTGTGATAAAACTTTTGACATGATGCCACTTGTTTCACTTTTATTATATTTTTTTGCTGCTGCCTCGTCATTCTTGCGCTTAGCGCCAAGCTTTTAAAAAAAGTGTAAGGCATGGAGACCAAGCAGGGATCCATCTTTGGTAATCATAAAAATACATTATGAGATCTATTTTGAATATTTTCAATTCATTCTATTCATGACTTGACTTTTGGTTTTTTTGGATACCCGATTACTCGGGTATGACGGAGGGAAATGTCATTCCCGCTTCATGTGGGAATCTAAAGCGCATTTTAAAAACCTTGTATGTATTCAAGTAAAATGAAGCGCATAAAATCAAAAAACCTTTTACTTTTTTATTCTTTTTAGATTCCTGCTTTTGCGGGTATGACGGAGATGACAGTATCGCATACCGATGAGCAAGGGTCTTGATGTGGGCGCAGGAAAGTTTATCGTAGATGAAAAATATTGGGACAAAGACTGGATAACAAAAAACGAAAAGGAACGGAAATTGTGCAGGTACGACGGCTACGAACCCTCATGTGAGTCGGTAAAATTCAAACGCATAAACAAGCCCGCCGTTTAGCACTAAAGCGGTAAAAAACTGATCGTTGTCGGCTGGTTTTCATGGTAGAATTTATCGGGGTATAGATCTTATAAATCCTTACCCTCGTCTAAACTCTACAACTCCCTCGCTTGGGCTGCTTGCCGAGGCAAACGGTTTTTTGGCCATTCTGCCTGCCAAAAAGCTTTGTCGTCCGGCTATAACGGCATGCTTCATCGCTTCTGCCATTAAAACCGGATCTTTTGCATACGCTAATGCACTGTTAGTCAAAACTCCGTCTGCGCCTATCTCCATAGCTATAGCCGCATCGCTTGCACACCCGATACCGGCATCAACAATAACGGGCACTTTTACAGCCTCTTTGATAAACATGATATTGTATCTGTTTTGTATGCCAAGCCCGCTGCCAATAGGAGCAGCCAAAGGCATAACAGCAGCGCTTCCAGCATCTTCTAATTTTTTTGCGGTTATCGGGTCGTCATTTGTGTAAGACATGATAGTAAACCCATCTTTTGCCAGTACTTCGCATGCTTTTAAAGTTTCCATGATATCAGGATACAGGGTTTTTGCCGTATCGCCTATGATCTCAAGTTTTATCAGCTCCAACCCCACAGCTTCGCGCACCATACGAAAAAGCGCTATCGCCTCTTCAGCCTTTACGCAGCCGGCAGAGTTTGGCAAAAGCATTACATTTGTACCTTTAAAATAATCTGTCAAATTTTCTTCATTTTTATTAGTGATATTTACGCGCCTTACCGCAACTGTTATGAGATTTGAACCGCTTGCGATTGTAGCATCTTTTGTCGTCTGAAAATCTTTGTATTTGCCGCTTCCTACTATCAAACGGCTTTCAAATTCATACTTGCCGACTTTTAATACATCTGTCATGTTATTCCTTATTTTTTGATTTTGCATAGATATTGAGAGCCTCTACTGCCAAAGCAAAAGCCATAGAAAAATATATATACCCTTTTGGTATATGAAACCCAAGTCCTTCTCCCACTAAAGCAACCCCGATCAATATCAAAAACGCCAAAGCCATCATCTTTAAAGTAGGATGAGTATCTATAAAATCGCTTATGCCCTTTGAAGCCACCATCATGATAAACACAGCTATCACGACAGCCAGTATCATGATCTCTATCTGACTTACCATTCCCACGGCGGTGATTACAGAATCAAGGGAAAATATTATGTCCAATAGAGCTATCTGTATCAAAATACCCATAAAACCTTTTGCCACATGGATGCTTTTTTTGCTCTTTTCTTCTTCGGGGTCTATGTTGTGATGAATCTCCAGAGTGGATTTTGCTATCAAAAACAGTCCTCCAAACAGCAGTATCAGATCCCGCCCCGAAAATCCATGCTCAAACAGACTAAACAGCGGCTTTGTGAGCTTCATGATCAAAAACAGCGATAAAAGCAGCAAAATCCTCGTACCCATAGCCAAAGAGAGTCCGAGAATCCTCGCTTTTTGCCGTTTTTCTTTTGGCAGGCGACCTACCAAAATAGCTATAAAGATGATATTGTCTATCCCCAAAACTATCTCGAGTCCCGTTAAAGTCGCTAATGCAATCCATGCATTCGGATCGCTGATTAAGTTCATAAATTCCATTTTATCGCCTTGGTTTTAAAGATAAAAGTATATCAAAGTTTTTTTATGGAGGCAATAAAATCAGTATTGGTTTAAAGTTCGGATTTGAAATTTGAGTAAAATTGTCTTCTTGTCAAATACCGTTATTTATATCAACCCGACTGTGATTATCGGTTTTTGTCATACCTGCATAAACAATATAACCGCCGTATATTGTTAAAACGAGAACAACGCTCTTTTTCATCATTTCATGTCCCATTTTGTCATTCCCGCACGAACAAAGAGTTTTTAAAAGAAACGATATTTGCAAGGAATGCTGGCATACTCTTTTCTCCGTTATTGCGAGGAGTGCGGCGGGTATCCAAAAAAAGTAAAACAAACATAGAATAATTTGTTTTATACCTATAAGAAAAAAATAAAATATGGATTCCCGCATGAAGCGGGAATGACATAAAAGGAAGCGGGAATGACATTTCCCTCTGTCATACCCGAGTAATCGGGTATCCAAAAAAACCAAAAGTCAAGTCATGAGTAGAATGAATTGAAAATATTCAAAATAGATCTCATGATGTATTTTTATGATTACCAAAGATGGATCCCTGCTTGGTCTCCATGTCTTACATTTTTTTTAAAAGCTCGGCGCTAAGTGCAAGAATGACGAGGTAGCAGCAAAAAAATATAATAAAAATGAAACGAGCAGCGCATCATGTCAAAAGTTTTATCACAGCCTGCGGCAAGATCTCATACTCTATCTTGTGAATATTTGCCTCATACTCTTCATAACTCATGTTAAAAGTTCGCTTAAAACTCTTTTGCAGGATTATCTCTCCGCCGTCTAACTCTTCATTGACAAAATGCACGCTCGCTCCCGCTTCTTTTTCATCCGAAGCATAACCTTTGTGTATCGCATCCGCTCCTTTGAAAAGCGGCAGAAGCGAGGGATGGACATTGATGGCTTTCACATTTTTTGTAAAATATGGCGTCAATATCCGCATAAATCCAGCCAAAACAGACAAATCAATATCATGCGCTCTTATAATCTCCACAAGCTTTTTATCAAAATCCTCTCTTTGCGGATAACTCTCGTGTTTCAATATCACACTCTCCACGCCGTATCTGCGGGACTTTTCTATGCCAAGCGCCGCTTCTTTATTGCAAAGCGTGAGGGCGATTTCAAGCTTTGTATCGTTAAATGTTTTATTGTGAAGTTTCAAAAACAGATTTTCCAGATTTGTCCCCATACCGCTGAAAAGAACCGCAATTTTTTTTGTTGTCATTTTACTCCTTATAACCAGATATAATTCTCATTGTTTCCACTTAAAAGATTAAAAGCGGCGTATAAAAATGGGGTTGTTCAAAGCCATTTGACTCCCTCTATCAAACCCTCGGGAGTCAGCGCATAATTGTTTGCTTTATAATTTGAACTAACTAACGCATGAGCTAACACAGCGTTCACGGCTGCGTTTAAAGGCGTGCGCCCTTGAGCTAAAAGCGCACCTATAAGTCCTGCCAATACATCGCCGCTACCGCCTTTTGCTAACGCTTGAGAACCAAACGGGCAGACATACAAAACGCCTTTTTGGGCGATTATCGTGTTAGCGCCTTTTAAGACCAAAACACCTTGAAACTTAAGTGAAAACTTTTTAGCCCAAAAAAATCTTTGTCGTTGTATCTCTTCTACCATATGCTTGCCGAAATCAAATGTTTCAAGCAGACTCACAAACTCTTTTGGATGCGGCGTTATCACGCATTTTGGACTGTCCCACTCTTTGACTTTTCTTTCATGACACAAATCGGCATCTATAACAAATGGTATATCCCGAAACCATGAAGAGTCTATTTCTCTCTTTCCAAGCCCCATGCCCGCGATAACAGCCGTAGCTTTTGAGGGCATGGAAAAAGTTTGCATCAAAGAGGGATTGAACTCAAAAAGTTTCTCTTTTACTAACAAACTAACGAGTCCTGTACCAAAACTAATCGCTGTTAGTCCCGATAATACCGAAGCTCCACTCTTTTCGCCGCTAACAACGACAAGATGTCCGAAGTCGCCTTTGTTAGAGTTTTTGCATTCCCTCACAGGTAAAACCAGATCATCTTTTTCAAGCAAAAACAGGTCCGTTTTATCCTCAAATACGCTCCTGTCAACTCCCAAATCGCAGCAGACAATCTCCCCTGTGTACTCTTTTGCAAAATCTTCAAACAAAACTGCTTTCAAAGCGCCCATGCTGAACGTAAAATCCGCCCTGAACGGTACGGGCGAATATATGGCGGCGGGTATATCGCAGGCAATTTTTATACCGTCTTTAGCGTTTATATCCAAAAGTATCTTTTTAACCTCTTCATCTATCTCACCTTTTTGTCCGCTTCCAAATATGCACTCCACGAAAACATCGGCGCTTTTGGGCAGAGTCTTTAAAATCTTTACATGTAAGGGTTTTAAACGCTCAAATTGGAGTTTGGCAAGAGGCGATTTCGGTGCGCAAATACAAAAAACGGATACATTAAAAAAGCCGGCTAACATCCTTGCCGCCGCATATCCGTCAGCACCGTTATTGCCGCCGCCGCAGAGAAATAGAACATGGAAACCTTTTTTGGCTTTTGTCTTGACAAACTCCGCTATGCCGCGCGCGGCATTTTCCATGAGTATCTCTTCGCTTAAAAAAAACTTTTTTTGCGCACGCCTGTCCAAAATGTCGGTTTTGTAAAAAATCTTCTGCATGATAAAGTCCGATTTGAAATGGCTAATTATACCGATTTTATGCTAAAACTCATTATAATTGATTGTAAGTTTAATATTTGTATAATCAAAAAAAGTTTCATGGGAGAGTAAAAATGAAAAAAATTGCGATAACACTGGCGTTATGCCTCAGCGTACTGTTCGGAAACAATACGATAAATATCGGCGAATTTTCCGTCAAATCCACATTGCAGGAAAACAGCACGAAAATAGAGATATTTAAAGGTAAAAAGCCGTTTCAAGAGATAATGGAAGAGTGGAACAATCCATGCAGCATAAATCTTCTTTTTACGGGCATTTACGAGAAAGAACCGCTTGCGTTTGCTATCATATGTGATAACAAGTATAGCGCGGCTGAATACAAATATGACTCCAAAGCTCAAAAATTTATTTACGCGGGTCCGATAGAGGATATTTATATCAAGGAGCTTGCGCAGACAAAAGGGCATTATATAGGCTTGTCTTACGACTCTGGAGATGATGGCGCGTACGAGCAGGTTTTAATTTTTGAAAAGCCTTCAAACAAGCTTGTGCAAAGGATTTACGGCGAGGCAAGCCAAAGCGAGAAAAAAGTTGACTTGGGATACAGTGGGTTTTGTCCGAGCGCTTGCTTATCGGTCCGGGATTATAACTTTGACGGCGCGGAGGATTTTTCGCTGTTTTATTCGTATAGCCGCGTTGGGGGCGATAGCAGAATATACTTTTTATACGACCCAAAGAAAAAAGAGTTTATTTTAACCGAGTTTGGCGGAGGCAATTTGGAATTTGACGAAACGACCAAAACAATCACGCAGGACAATAGTTATGATATAAATTTCGGCGAGATAAATATATATACGGCATTTAAGCCGGTGAATAACAAAATGGAAAAGATAAAAGAGAGCTGTGCTTTGGTTTATTACGGCGAAGAGGACGAGGCTTCTTTGAAATATGACTGCAAGGAGGGCTGGTGGAACGGATTTTGGCAGTTAAGTTCTACCGGGCTGAAAAAGAATTTTGAACTGTTTGCCGCTTTAAGCGAGAACAGGACAAAAGGCGTAGTGATATACAAAGGGCAAAAAGAGTTTATAACGCTCTCATTGAACGCCAATAACGGCGATAGCTATATATACGATGAAATAATTCAAGGCAA
>JAISXY010000102.1 GCA_031270285.1 Campylobacteraceae bacterium | reverse complement strand
ATCATGAAAAGGCTCTTTTGCGCGACTTTGGAGGCAAATACGGCTCACAGCGTTGAGGTTGAATCAACATTTGTCCGAGCGCTTCCCTCTTTTTCCATAGTAGGACTTGCGCAGCAGTCTATACAGGAGTCGCGCGACAGGATAAAAGCAGCTCTTAGCAGCGTAAATTTTAATTTCCCCGCACAAAAGATTACCGTCAACCTCGCCCCTTCCGACCTTCCAAAATCAGGCAGTCATTTTGACTTGGGAGTTGCGCTTTTGATAGCTTTACAAAAAGCAAGCGTTAATTTTGAAAAATTTTACTGCTTCGGCGAGCTTGGGCTTGGCGGCAGCGTCAAAAGTACGACGTCCATTTTCCCCATCATACTCTCACTCGCAAGCCGCTTTAAAAATCTAAAAGTCATAGTACCGACCGAAAGTTTGGAGCTTATAGCGTCCATACCAAATATTAAAGCTTACGGCGTGGGAACTCTTGAAGAGGCGATAGAGTTTTTTACAAACATTGAAAGCAGAGCTGGAAAAGAGGCTAAAAGTACGCATGAACTATTTGAAAACACTATGCAAATTGCAGGTAAAACTTATGTGTTAAATGATGATTTTACGCTTGATTTTACCGATATAAAAGGGCAGGCGCATGCAAAAGAAGCGATGATGATATGTGCTGCCGGCATGCACAATGTACTGCTGGAGGGAAGTCCCGGATGCGGTAAAAGCATGAGCATAAAAAGACTTTTGTATATTATGCCGCCTCTTGAAATTGATGAGATTTTACAAAATGCCGCAAATATCTCTTTAGACGGAGAAAATACCGCTTTCAATAAACTGCGCCCATTCCGCGCCCCGCATCATACAAGCTCACGACCTTCAATATTTGGAGGCGGCAGTTTCGGGGCAAAAATCGGCGAAGTGGCGCTGGCTCATAATGGAATTTTGTTTTTTGACGAATTTCCTCACTTTTCAAAACAGGTGCTGGAGAGTTTGAGAGAGCCTCTTGAAGATGGAAAAGTTTTGATTTCAAGGGTTAATTCAAAGATTTGCTATGATACAAAATTTATCTTTGCCGCCGCACAAAATCCCTGCCCATGCGGAAATCTCTTCAGCCTTGTCAAACCATGCAAATGCTCCGACGCAGACATGCAAAAGTATAAGGCAAGGATTTCAGCGCCTCTACTGGACAGGATAGATATTTATGTGCAGATGGATGAAAGCGGAGTTGGTGATGTATCGCATATAGGTTCAAAAGAGATGCACTCAAAAGTTATGAGAGCTTTTATCGCCCAAAAGGAGCGCGGACAAGATGAGTTAAACGGCAAAATGGACGATAACTCCATAGAGAAGTTTTGTGTTTTGAGCAATGAGGCGAAAGAAATTTTAAAAAATGCCGCTGTACGCTTTGGTCTGTCGCATAGAGGTATCGGTAAATTAAAAAGAGTAGCGCGCACTATAGCCGACTTGGACGGTGCGGACATGATAGATAAATCTCACATGTTAAAATCTATAGGTTTCAGACATAGATAAAAAGAAAAATACAGATGAAAACAGTGATAAAAGCCGTAATGATTATCTGCATGAGTGCGGTTTTTGTTTTTGGCGGCGAGTGGGAAGATAGAGTCATGGCAGGCGATGATTTGTACAAGGATTTACGCGATAGAACAGCCGATGATGGTCTGGGCGATGGAGAGTATGCGATGGGTTATTTTAACCGCGCCAATGCTTATCATAATCTGGAAAAATACGAAAAGGCGATTGAAGGCTACAACGAAACCATCAAACTTGACCCAAATTTTGCCGATGCGTACAACAATCGCGCCGCCGTTTACAGTGAACTTGGAGAGCATAAAAAGGCGCTTGAAGATCTTGGTAAGGCTATCGGCGCAGCACCTGACAGTCCATATTATTATGTTCATCGGTGCAGGTTTTATGACAGCTTGAAAGAGTATAAAAAAGCCCTGAAAGACTGTTCTCATGCAGTCAAACTATCTCCCCATTATGAAAGTGCATATTTTCACCGTGGCATTGTATATTTCAACCTTAAAAACCTTAAATCCGCCACAAAAGATGCCGTAAAAGCAAAGGAGCTTGGCGACAGCTCGCTGTTTGATTATCTGGAAGAGAATAAACTTTTGCGGTATTAGACCTCAAATAACTCATTACAACTCTTTTATACATGTTATGGCGAGCGATAAGATTAAGACAACGGCTATACATGTAAACGCCAAAATACTCTCTTTGCTGATTTTGCCGCTTTTGGATTTTATGTGATTTTTGAGCGCATTCCAATTTTTGCTAATGTGAAATATGGACAGCAGAGCGAAAAAAATGCCGCTTAAAACATGTGTTGCGGTTGCAAAGCTCATGACAAATAAAAATACAATTGGGATTTTGGCTCTATCTTCATACACTGTTTCCAAAACCTCCTCCCCGACCTCCATGATAAGTCCGCTTAAAAAAAGGATGGCTATAAAAACGAACATGCCGACAGATACAAATGACCTCATGCCGCCTCTTTTTTAAATGAGTTATAAAACCAACGGCATTATAACAATGCAAAAATCAACAAACTGTAAATAAGTTTTGGAACACAGTATCGCAGATATTTTCAGGATAAATAATATTATAAAAGCCTTAATGTGTGTACTAACACCTCTACTTAATAATACTAAAATAAAATATGTAATATCATTGCATATTTTATTTTAATTTTTCATATTTAGGAGAAGATGATGAAAAAAAGTTTTTTAACTTTGGCAATTTTTACCATGTTTGGTTCCACGACGCTTTTTGCGCATGAGTTTTTTGTAGCGCCGCGCGAAGTTCGGGATTATAAAGCGGGCGATGAAGTGAAGCTTGACGCGCTCTCAACCCATTATTTTATAAAGGGCGAAGAGATAGAAGAGCCGGCAAGCGTGAATTTTGTTCGTGTTTTACAGGACGGCAAAACCACGACTTTATCGCTTAAAGCAAACAAAGAGAAGCTTTTGTATGAGACTTCATATAAACTGCAAAGCGACTCACCCGCGGTAGTTCTTGGCGAGCGTGTCGGAGGGTTTTACTGCATAACCACAGACGGATATGTTGACGGTACGAAAAAAGAGGCTGAGGCCAAAGGCATTAATATAGTAAAATCTATATATTTCAGCAAACTTTCAAAAACCTATCTCAATCCAAAGTCAAACGACGAGAGTTTCAAAAAACCGATAGGAGAGATTTTTGAGATAGTGCCGCTTACCAATCCGGCGGATATAACTGTAGGCAAAAGCGGTAAATTTCAAGTTTTGTATGATGGAAAACCTTTTGCAAATGCCGAGATTTTCGCTACTTATGACACATTTGGTCCTGAAAAAGAAAATGCCTATGCTCTAAAAAGTAAAACGGACAAAGATGGCATCGTTACTTTCAAATTTGACAATAAAGGGCTTTGGCTTGTGAGGATAAATTATCACAAACCGTCATCCAAACCCGATGTTGACGAGGACGATATAAACGCTATCGCGGTGTTTAGTGTCAAGTAATAAGTTATTTTTTGCGGCGGCTCTTTTGCTGCCCGCATTTTTGTTTTCGCATGGAGTGGAAGTGTCGGAAGCCCAAAACAGCGCGAAAGTCATTCGTTTTTCTTACAGCGACAATACGCCCATGATGTATGCAAAAGTCAAACTCTATCCGCCGTCCAATCCAAAAATAGAAACGGTAAAAAGCCTTACCGACAAGAACGGCTTTTTTGCGTTTGTGCCTGA
>JAISXY010000023.1 GCA_031270285.1 Campylobacteraceae bacterium | reverse complement strand
GCTCTGTTTTCACCGACATATTTTTGAGCTTTGCCGATAGCGACATAAGAGCTGTTTGACTTTGGTGAAGACGCCAGATAGACGACGCATTGGGCAAGTATGATGCGGGCTTCCGGATAGCCTATTTTACTAACAATTGTTAGCGTGTTAGCGGCGACTCCAAGCGCATTTGGGTTAGCGTTGCCTATATCTTCGCTTGAGAGTATGGCAAGGCGTCTTGCGATAAAATCAGGACTCTCGCCGCCGTCTATAAGTCTTGCCAGATAGTACAAAGCGGCATTTATATCGCTGCCTCTTATGCTTTTTATCATGGCTGAGATGAGATTGTAGTGGGTATTGTCGCTGCTGACGCCATCTTTGAGCGCATGCGGGCGGAGATTTTTCAGCAGTTTCAAATCAATATCGCTGCTTACATGCAGAGCATACTCCAAAAGATTTAAAAGCGATCTGCTGTCTCCTGCGGAGGAGCTTATCAGATAAGATTTTGCCTCTTCATCTATGGTAAATGTCAGCTTTTTTTGAACGCGCTCCAGTATCTCTTCCAAGTCCTGATTCTCAAGCTGCTTAAATTCAAACAGCATGGCGCGCGACCTGATGCCGGATGTGAGTGAAAAATAGGGATTTTCGGTAGAAGCGCCGATGATTATCGCGCTGGCGTTTTCCATAGGTATCAAAAGCACTTCCTGCTGCGTTTTTGAGAGTCTGTGCACTTCGTCTATAAAAATGATGGGCTTTGTAAGAGTATTTTGATACTGCGCAAAGATTTTGCGAAACTCTTCAACTTTTAAACTTGTAGCGTCAAGCTCGTAAAACGGGCTGTCAAGGGCATTTGCCACAACTCTTGCCATCGTAGTCTTACCCGTACCCGGAGGTCCGAAAAACATGGAGTGAGGCATTTTGCCGCTTTTTAAGAGTTTGAAAAACGGTGCATTGGGATTTGTCAAATGTTTTTGTCCGCATATATCTTCTATATTTTTGGGTCTAAAAGATACGGCTAGATTTTCCATCAGTAATAGACCTTGTTCTCTTTCAAAAAATCGCGGAGTTTATCGTATTCGGAGTTGGTCAAAAAACGGTGTTTGCCGCTTTTTAGCATGCCAAGATCCATTACGCCGTAACTTACGCGCTTTAATTCAGCCACTTCCGCGTCAAAATGGGCAAAAAATCGTCTGAGTTCTCTGTTTTTCCCCTCATTTATCATGACTTTGAGCTTTGTGTATTCACCACTTTTTCCAAATATCTGCCACGATAAAAACGGCGCAAAACTCATGCTTTTTATCTTACTGTGCGAGTGCGCGCCTTTTGATGCGTCGGACAGCTCAAGCCCGTTTTGCATGGCTTCTTTTGCCGCTTCGCTTATCTCGCCTTTGACTTTAAGATAATATACTCTCTCGAGGTCGCTGTTCATCAAAGCGGCGGCTATGGGTGCGGCGTCTGTCAGCAAAAGCAGCCCTTCGCTCGCAAAATCCAGCCTTCCCACGCTATTAAAATGAGCGAACTTTTTAGGCAAAGTATCGTATATGGTGCGTCTGCCCCTGTCGTCTTTTTTGCTGACAAGTTCGCCTTTCGGTTTGTTATAAACTATGACCGTAAATTCGCTTTTTTTGAAAATTTTCTTGCCGTCTATCTCGACTGTGTCATCATAACTAACTTTTGTTGAGAGATCTGTGTTAGTCTTGCCGCCAACTCTTACTTTGCCCTCGCTTATCAGCTTGTCTGCTTCGCGGCGCGAATACTTCGTATTGTGCGAAATAAATTTATTTAAACGCATGAGTTCGTTCATCGGCTTATGCCCGCTTTGATTAGATCGTGAATATGCAAAACGCCGACAGGTTTACCCGCTTCGTCTGCAATAATCAAAAGCTGTATTTTGTACTGTTCCAAAAAAGCTAACGCATCCGCCGCTAACATGTTTTTATCGCTTACTGTTTTTGGATTTTTAGTCGCATATTCGGCGGCTTTAGCATCTACGGAAAAATCTTCTCTGGTTAAGGCGCGTCTCAAATCTCCATCGCTTAAAATAGATGAGAGCCTGCCTTTATCGTCTGTCAAAATCACATTGCCTATCATGCCGTGCGTCATCTCGTCTATAGCGTATTTAAGGCTTGCCGTATCGCTTACAATCGGAAATTTTGTCCTCATGATGTCGCTTATCTTAACAAATAGTCGTTTGCCCAAGCTTCCTCCCGGATGAAAAGAGGCAAAATCTTTTTTTGTAAAATTTCTCTTTTGCATCAAACAAACAGCCAAAGCGTCGCCAAGAGCCAGCGTTAGAGTTGTAGAACTTGTCGGCGCCGCCTCCAGAGGACATGCCTCTTTTCTTACCGATATTGGTAAAAATATATCGCTGCTGCGCCCAAGAGAGCTTGTTTTGGAGCGGGCAAGCCCTATGAGAGGAATATTGAAGCGTTTTATGTGCGGCAATATTTTTATCAACTCGTCGCTCTCTCCGCTGTAACTTATCGCCAGTACGCCGTCATCTTTGCCTATCATGCCAAGGTCGCCGTGCATAGCTTCTGTAGGATGTAAAAAGAAACTGCTAGTCCCCGTGCTTGAGAGTGTGGCGGCTATCTTTGCGCCTATAAGTCCGCTTTTGCCAACGCCCGTTACTATCAGTTTGCCTTTCAAGTTATAGATGGCATTTACGGCAGCGTCTATCTCGCCGCTTAGATTAGCACATGCATTTAATATCTCATTTGCTTCAATTTCCATAACCTTTTGGGCTATTTTTTTAAAATCCATCTCTTTTTCCTTACATGATAAAGATTGTCGGAACAATCGTAGGGTATTTTTTCATGCTTCTAAAGATATGTTTTCGTACGACTTGGCGCACTTCATTTTCCAAAACTCCTCTGTTTTCTATTACATCTTTTTTTGCATTTGATAAAAACTGAACAAGCACATTTTCCATCTCTTTTGAAAACTCTTTATCTTTTTTGTCGGCTACAAGCCCGTAACTTACGACTTTTGGCTTTGAGATGAGCTTTTTTTCGCGCTTGTCTATCTGGGCTATAATCATCACGACGCCCGAATCCGCAAGCTGCTGGCGGTCCATGACGACATCGTTTTCGATCTGGCTGTTTATTTGATTGTCTATAAATATCTTGCCTGTTTTGACGCTTTTGGCTTTTTTGATATACTCCGTACAAATCTCCACCTGATCGCCGTCTTCCATGAGCAGGATATTTTTCGGCGATACTCCGCACTCTATAGCTGTCTCTTTGTGTTTTACTATATGATTATACTCTCCGTGAACAGGCAGGAAAAACTTCGGTTTCACAAGACGAAGCATCAATTTTTGCTCTTCTTGAGCGGCATGTCCGCTTACATGTATCTCGCTGAAGTCCTGATACGCAACGCTTGCGCCGCTTTTGAGCAGAAAGTTTAAAACGGTAGAAACGCTGCCCTCATTGCCAGGAATTGCTTTGGCGGAGATGATTATCTGATCTGTGGGTTTTATCTTTATGTGGCGGTGTTCGTCTGTCGCCATTCTATAAAGCGCTGCCATCGTTTCACCCTGAGAACCGGTTGTTACTATCAGCACTTCATTGTCGCTGTATTTATTTACTTCATGCGCATCTATAAATATACTCTTATCCAGCGTGATATAGCCAAGTTCTATGGCGGTAAAGATATTTCGCTCCATGGAACGCCCTATGACGCACACTTTTCTGCCGTAATTGAGCCCATGCTGAACAGCTTGATAGACTCTGTGAATATTTGAAGAAAAGGTTGACATGATAACTCTTCCTTTGGATTTGGAAAAGATAGCGTCAAATGTTTTTCCTACAGAGCTCTCTGAGCGCGTAAAGCCCTCTTTGTGGGAGTTTGTACTATCGCTCAAAAGACACAAAACCCCCTCTTCTCCGTAATATGCAAGCCTGTGCAAATCGGTAGGATATCCGTCTATAGGCGTATGGTCTATCTTAAAATCACCAGTGTGTATAATTGTGCCTGCTTTAGTTTTTATCGCAAGTGCAGAAGAGTCCACGATAGAGTGTGTAATATGTAACCACTCTACTTCAAATTCTCCTATTTTATAAATCTTTCGCTTCTCCACAGGACGAAACAGACTCCTGATGGATTTTAGTCCATGCTCTTCCAGTTTGTTAGAAATCATACCAAGCGGCATAGGCGTCGCATACAAAGGCAACGGCAACTCTTTAAAAAGATACGGAATCGCTCCTATGTGGTCTTCATGAGCATGCGTTATCAAAATACCGGCAATTTTATTTTTGATGGTTTGCAGATAACTAAAATCCGGAATCAATATATCAACTCCTGGCATATCACTGTCCGGAAAACTCATGCCCACATCAACAATAATAGCGCTTGTGTTAGTCTCTATCACAGTGATATTTCCGCCTATTTCGCCAAGTCCGCCAAGCGGCGTTATGCGAATTTTATCACTGCTTTTTCGTATTTTTTTAAACGAATCCAACCTGTCCTGATGCGACTTTTTATTAGCGTCTATCGCGTATTGAAGCGCTTTTTGCCATGATTCGTTTCCACTGACGGGAGATGGGGGGATGTTACTCCTTTTACGCCTTCTGGCAGCGGATTTTGCAGCGTTTGATGTATTTGTATCGGTTTGCGGTTGTTTTGCGCTCTTTTTAGCCTCTACAGCAGCTTCATGCAGACTGTTTTCGCTGCCTGTATTCTCTTTTTTCTTTGGCTTACGTCTGTGAAATCGTTTTTTCGGTGCGCTTGACGCACCTGAACTGTTTTCGTCCATAAATTTTTACCTTTTTTATCTATTTAAGTTATTAAAAAGACGAAAGTGCAACTCTGCTCTAATCTCATGAGGACGAAGATTCGTATCAATTTTAAGCTCATTAAAAACTTCAAAAAGTCTCTTTTGATCAAAATAGTTTAAAAGATTTTTTTTCAATGTTTTTCTGGGACTTCCAAAAGCTTTTGATAAATAAGCCTTAAATCCCTCAAAAACACCTTCAAATTCCCTCTTTTTTTCTATTTTTACAACCGAAGAGATAACTTTTGGAGGCGGATCGAACGCCTCTTTCGGCACATCAAATAAAATGCGCGCATTGCTTAAAACAGATGCCAAAACAGATAAAGAAGAGTATTCGCTGCTTGATGCGACGGCAGTAAGCTTGAGAGCTACCTCCTTTTGCATCATCAATATCATTCCGACACAATTTTTATCTTCATAAGCTTTATAAAGAATCGGCGTCGTTATATAATACGGTATATTGGCAACTATAAAATAAGGAGAATTTTTTAAGCTTTTATTATGCCAATGCTCTATCACATCGCCTAAAATAAGCTCTAATTGTCCTGTTTTTATCTCTTCTTTGAACATATTTTTTAAATGTTCATGTAAATCTTCATCGACTTCGCAGGCTAACAGGGCGTATCGCCCAAGCAGCGCTTTCGTCAAATCACCTAATCCAGGTCCGATCTCAACAAGGCTTATACCTTGCATGTCGGGCATCGATTGGATAATTTTGTCTA
>JAISXY010000014.1 GCA_031270285.1 Campylobacteraceae bacterium | reverse complement strand
GATTATCCTTACAAAAACTCCGAACCGCAGCCTATAACGTTGAAAGATGAAAATAGCAGCTCACATGTAGCGTATGCCGGAGTTTCAAAAAAAGAGGGCGTTATATATGCAAACGGCGGACGGGTGCTTGTTTGTGTCGGTATCGGCAAAAGTATAAAAGAGGCGCGGGATAATGCGTACGATTTGACAAAAAAAGTCTCTTTCAAAGGCGCTAAATTTAGAAACGACATAGCATATCAGGCTCTTAAATGACAGAAGAAGAGTTGATTAAAAAATTTGAGAGTGAAAACATTACTTTGTCCCCTTTGTATAAACGCGCGGCAGCATATATCATAGATGAGATAGTCATAACATTTTTTATCTTTTTTGCATTTAGCGACGTATTGCAAACTGCAGATGCGCAAAATAATGAAGCGCTGTTTATGGCAGTGCAATATTTAGCGCCGTATATTATTTTGATGAAAATTATTTATCAGGCATTTTTTGTGTGGATGTACGGTGCGACAGTCGGTAAAATAGCCATGAAAATACGCATCATCTCTATTATTGACGGACAAAAACCGACTATGCTTTTTTCTTTTGTAAGGGCAAATACACGCATAATCAGCGAAGCTATTTTCTTTATCGGGTTTTTATGGGCTTTGCAAAATTTTAAAAAACAGACTTGGGAAGATATTACGGCAAGAACACTGGTTATCAATGCATAAAATTTATCTACTTTTAATATTACCGTTTTTTTTGATGGCTGAAGTTCAAAATATGGTACTTTTGACACAAGGCGGGAAAGAAGAGAACGGCACTGTTTTTGCCGAAGGCGGTATCGTTGTCTATTCGGAGCGTTATTTGATAACTGCCGATAAAGCCAAATATAATACTCAAACGGAAGATTTGGAGCTTTTTGGCAATGTAAATCTTTTTCGCGACTCTGACGATGTGGCAAGAAGCGACTATCTGTTTATAAATTTGAAAAAAGACAATGGTAATTTTTCAGATTTTTTCTTTTTTAATCAAAAAAGCAAACTATGGGTAAGCTGCGATAATGTATCTGCAACAAGCGACATGTACCTCGCAAAAAAAGCCGTTGTTTCAAGCTGTAATGTAGAAAATCCGGACTGGAAAATCACATTTACAAGCGGTAAACTCAACAAAGAGAACAGTTTTTTACACCTTTATAACGCACTTTTTTATGCAGGCGATTTACCTCTGTTTTATCTGCCTTATTTTGCATTTCCGACTGATGATACAAGGCGTACGGGACTTTTGCGTCCTGAGGCAGGTTACGAAAAAGATGAGGGATTTTTTTATAAACAGCCTGTATATTTTGCGCCGCATGATTCATGGGATCTGGAGATTGATCCTCAGATAAGACTGGAAAGAGGACATGGGTTTTACGGTATATTTCGTTTTGTAGATTCGCCATATTCAAACGGACAGATTACGGCAGGTATTTTTAAAGAGAAAGAAGCTTACACGGCTTTGGAAGATTTGAAAAATCGCAAACATTACGGATACGGCTTATCTTACGACAGGAGCAGACTGTTATCGCCGCTTTTTGGAAACAATACGGACGATGGTTTGAGGATAGATATAAATTACTTGAATGACATAGATTATCTAAATTTACAAGAGAACGGTTTAAATAATTTTGATAGACTTGTAACTTCAAGATTGAACTATTTTTTGCGAGATGAAAATAATTATATAGGTTTGTATGCCAAATATTTTATAGATACAGACCAGAGCAGCAATGACTATACGCTTCAAGAAATTCCTACATTTCAATATCACAAATTTTCAAATTCATTTTTGGTAAACAATCTGCAATACTCAATTGACGCTCAATATCATAATTATTATAGAAAAATCGGACTTGAAGCGCAACAGTTTGAATTTCAACTGCCCGCAACTTTATATTGGCAGATGTTTGACGATGCTCTGCGCTTTAGTATTTCCGAAAATATCTATTTCATGCGTGTAAATTATGATAATATATCAGGCAGTGATGATTACGGTCAATATTTCAGAAATTACCATACTTTGTCCGCTTATACGGATTTGGCAAAAGCATATAAAAACTTTTTTCATAAAATCTATTTTGGCACGGAGTATATAATCCCAAGCTTTGAAAGGCAAAAAGGGTATCTTGACAGAGATGAATTTGTACCGATAAATACTGAAGAGAAGCAGATGGCGTTTAAATTTAAACAATATTTTTATGACAGCAGCGGTAAAAAAATATTTGTACATACGATGAGGCAGCCGTATTATTTTAAGAATTATGATTATAAATATGCTCCGCTTGAGAATAGAATAGATTTAGACATTACCTCTTTCCTCTCATTTTCAAATGAGTTGCAATATTCGCATAAAAATAGCGAAATTACAAAGTCAATCAGTTATATCTCTTACAAAAACGATGTTTCTGATTTTTATCTTTCGCACACTTATAATGAAAATGAGGATAATAACTATATGTCGGTGAGCGCAAACAGTAAAATTTTTAAAAACAGCTCTATTTTTGGAGAAATTCAGTATGATATTGACGGAAGTTTCACAAAAGCATGGAATATAGGCTTCATGCAGAGTAAAAACTGCTGGGATTACAGGATTATATACAAAGAAGATATAGCGCCAAAACTGACAAGTTCGGGCAAAGCAAGCTCGGTTGATAAAAGAGGGATTTATCTGCTTTTTAATCTTTTTCCTTTAGGAGGCGTAAAATATGAGTACTCTTTGGCAGAGAGTTCAAAAGATTTGTAAGAAGGGACAATGAACGAAGGGTACATGTTTGCATCTTATGAAGAGGCGGCAGAAAAACTTTTGGAGATACTGCCCGTGCATCAAATGGAAGATGAAGAGTGGATAGTAATGGCATTATCGCTTGCGGCTGTTCCTATGGCAAATCTTATATCAAGAAGTACAGCTTTATCTTTTGATATTATGTTCAGCGAACCGATTTTTGCGCCGAATAATCCCGAATGTATCATAGGCGTAGTAAGCGAAAGTGAAGAGATAGTTATGCAAACGGCTCTAATTGACTCTTTTGACATAAAATTGGATTATGTTTACGGTGAAGCTAAAAGAAAATATGAAGAGAATATCTTAAAAAAGATATACAAATATAGAAAAGGGTCTTCTTTGGCGGAGCTAAAAGAGAAAAATGTTTTACTGTTGGATATAGGCTGCGAAAGCGGCATGAGAGCGCTTGCTTCCATGAAGACTGCCATTTCCGAAAAAGCCAAATCCTCTTCCTTTGCTGCTCCTGTTATCGCACAAAATACGGCGGCAATACTTGAAAGCGAAGTGGACGGACTTTTCTGTTTAAGCCGTATAGCAAACTTTGTCAGTACGGATTTTTACTATAAAACAAAAGAAGAAGATTTAAACTGCGATGAGATTTTAAAAATTTTAGAATCCAGCAAATATTACATATCGTTTCAAAAATCACAAGGAGATGAATAGATGGAGTATAAGATTGAGATTAACAATCAAGAAGAGATTTATGATATCGGCAGCGTTGCAAAACATGCCGCGGGAGCAGCTCTTTTAAGGGTAAAAAATACCGTTATTTTAGCTACGGTAGCAAGAGATAATACGCCTGTGGAAGAGGATTTTTTGCCTTTGACGGTTAATTATATAGAAAAAAGCTACGCTTCGGGCAGGATTCCGGGAGGCTACATCAAAAGAGAGACAAAACCGGGTGATTTTGAGACGCTTACTTCAAGGATTATAGACAGAAGTTTAAGACCGCTTTTCCCAAAAGGTTATGCGTATCCTACGCAAATAGTTGTTTTTGTTTTGAGTTGCGATTCTGAAATAGACTTGCAAGTGGCGGCTTTAAATGCCGCTTCGGCAGCTTTGTACCTTTCGGATATTCCTGTAAATAAATGTGTAAGCGGTGTTAGAATCGGGAAAATAGACGGGGAATTAGTCGTAAATCCTGTAAATTCACAGCTTAAAAACAGTACGCTTGATCTGTATGTCGCAGGCACAAAAGATGAACTTTTGATGATAGAGATGAGGGCAATATCTTCTTTAAAAGATGACGGGCAGTTTGTAAATGAGATGAATGAAGAGGAGATGGTAGAGGCTATAAATTTTGCTTCGGAGAAGATTTCGGATGCTTCAGGTTTATATGAGCAAGTCTTTACGCCTCTCAAAAAAGATGATGCCAATCTTGAGTACAAAGCTTCCGTGTTGGACGAGGAGATTTATCAGCATATAAAAGAGAATTACAAATCAAATGTTTATGATGCTCTTGCCCAGATGGCAAAATCAGAACGCGCGCTTGAACTCAAAAAAGTACTTGAATTAATCGCTCAAAGCGATGCGGCTAAAGAGTGGGATAAAAATACGCTCAAAAGTGCTCTTGAGGCTTTCAAGCATAATGTAGTAAGAGAGATGATAGTAAAAGGCAGAACAAGAGCCGATGGAAGAGGCTTAAAAGATGTAAGAGAGATATCCATAGTTACCAACATACTTCCGAATGCTCACGGCTCATGCCTTTTTAGCAGAGGTCAAACACAAGCTTTGGCGATAGCTACTTTAGGAAGCGATCAGGATGCTCAAACATATGACCTCTTAACCGAAAAGACTCCAAATACGGACAAATTTATGGTAAATTATAACTTTCCCGGATTTTCCGTAGGCGAAGCAAGTCCGTTAAGATCGCCCGGACGAAGAGAACTTGGTCATGGCAATCTTGCTAAAAGAGCGCTTGAGCCGACAATAATTAAAAATAGCCCGTACACAATAAGATTGGTTTCCGAGATACTGGAATCAAACGGCTCTTCTTCCATGGCTACGGTGTGCGGAGGCTCTCTTGCGTTAAGAGCTGCTGGAGTAGAGAGTAAGAAGTTGGTCGCAGGCGTTGCTATGGGACTTGTTTTTGAAGATGGAGATTATGCGATATTGACCGATATTATGGGGCTTGAGGATCATGACGGCGATATGGATTTTAAAGTAGCAGGAACAAAAGAGGGCATAACCGCTTTACAGATGGATATAAAACTTGGCGGCATTGCACCTGAAATCTTGAAAGAGGCGTTGTACCAGGCAAAAGAGGGCAGAGAACATATACTAAATCTCATGGAAGAAGCCAATAAAAAGATAGTGATAAACGAAGAGATTTTGCCGAAATTTGAACTTTTCAGTGTAGATACGAGCAAAATGGTGGATATTATCGGACAAGGCGGAAAAACGATAAAAGAGATTATAGAAAAATACTCCGTTTCTATAGATTTAAACCGCGATAGCGGCGAAGTAAAACTCTCAGGCATAAACAGAAAACAGGTAGATGCGGCAAAAGAACATATTTTGGGTATCGTTAAAAATGCTGGCAACGGACGCGGACATGAGCGACGCGGCGGCGGATACGACAGAGACCATAAAAATAAAATAGTGGAGTTTGAAAAAGGCGCAATAATTGACGGTACTGTTAAAAGAGTGGCTGACTTTGGCGCATTTATAGGACTTCCCGGAGATATTGACGGACTTTTGCATATATCAAAATTGGCTGAGGGCAGAGTTGAAAAAGTAACCGACATAATAAATGTAGGCGATAAAGTCAAAGTCAAAGTTCTATTTCAAAAAGGACCTAAAATAGAGTTGGCTTTGGAGAGTAAAGAGTAGTTAAAGCGAATTTAACCTCCATGAGGTTATAATCACACCTTGCAAAGTGGTAAGTAGGGATACGCAAGCCGAACGGACTTTGTAACAATTTTTAAGGAGATTTTATGAAAAAGATTCTTTTTCTTTTGGTTGTATGTATTGCGGCAGCTTTCGGACAGGAAGAGGTTGCCGAGCAAGTGGCTGAGGTAGCAGTTCTTAACGAGACATTAAAATCATTCTCTGTTCTTGCTGCGTGCGTGGGCTTGGGAATTGCCGCTCTTGGAGGCGCTATCGGTATGGGAAATACTGCGGCTGCTACAATTGCCGGAACTGCAAGAAATCCTGGTCTTGGCGGAAAGCTCATGGGAACAATGTTCATCGCTCTTGCGATGGTTGAAGCGCAAGTTATCTATACGCTTGTTATCGCACTTGTTTTGCTTTTTGCAAATCCATTTTTATAATAATTAAAGGGGCTTGGTTTCAAGCTCCGTTTTTTATGCGGTCGTGGTGAAATTGGTAGACACGCTATCTTGAGGGGGTAGTGCCTTCGGGTGTACGAGTTCAAATCTCGTCGACCGCACCATAAATACTTCAATACATGATAAAACTATTTTGATTTTATTTTAGGATGGTGGACCGTGTAGGGGTCGAACCTACGACCAATTGATTAAGAGTCAACTGCTCTACCATCTGAGCTAACGATCCTTAAAAAAGTGTAATTATATAATGTTTTATGCTATAAAAAGCTAAAAGTTATAAATTTTTTCTTTTTTCTTTTTTATTATTAAAAATACGCTATTTTGATATTGCTTTAAAGATACTATTTGCAAAAATAAGATAAAATCCATCTTTATTATTAAAGGGATAGATACATTATGGATATAAAAATTTCTCAAATTGCCAATCTTCCCTCTCGCTTCGGAGAATTTAAAATACAAGCTTTCAAAGAGGGAGACAAAGAGCATTTGGCGATTTTTAAAGAACCTTTTGGGGATACGCCTGTTGTAAGAATTCACAGCGAATGTTTAACGGGTGATACTATCGGAAGTTTAAAATGCGATTGCCGCGATCAGCTTGAAAGCGCACTGAAATATATACAAAAAAACGGCGGAATGGTTATATATCTAAGACAGGAAGGCCGCAATATCGGACTGCTGAATAAAATCAATGCTTATGCCCTGCAAGACGAAGGGCTTGATACTGTTGAAGCAAATCACAAGCTTGGCTTTAAAGCAGATGAGAGAACTTATGAGGCCGTTGATTTTATACTTGAACATTTTGGCTTTAAAGCGATAAAACTTTTGACAAATAACCCTGCAAAAATAGTAAGTTTAAAAAGTGTGAAAATAGTACAAAGAATCCCAATCATAACAAAAGTAAACCCTAAAAACAGCTCATATTTAAAAGTTAAAAAAGAGAAAATGGGTCATCTGTTTTGATAAAATACTTTTTGCATGCAAAGGTAAATCTTGGTACAAAGATATAAGATAGCAGATTTTCATCTGCCGAATTTTTTTGAACAAGCTGTAGAAAAATTTACCGAAACACTTCTTTTGTATAATAAAACGCATAACATAACAGGCGCTAAAAACAAAACGGACATACAAGAGAACATTTACGACAGTATTTATCCGCTGCAATTTTTAAAAAACAGACCCAAAAGCGCTATAGATATAGGAAGCGGGGGCGGATTTCCTGCTGTTATTTTAGCCCTTGCCATGCCGTCCTGTCATTTCATGCTGTATGAACCTGTCGCCAAAAAAAGCGCATTTTTGCATTTGATAAAAAGCAAGCTTGGTATATCAAACATGGATATAAAAACCAAAAGAGTAGAAGAAGATGAGCCGCAAATCGTAGATCTCATTACTTCGCGCGCTGTGTGCGATACTAAGTTATTAATAAAGTTATCTAAAGGTTTTTATGATAAAAATACAATTATGCTTTTTTACAAGGGGCAAAGGGCGGACAGTGAGATTTCGGATCTTAAAAATGCGCAGATTTTTACAAGAGAAAAACGAAAATATATTTTGATAAAAGGGTCGGACAGTGCTGTTTAAAATCATACTTTTTGTTATTTTGATATATATTGTATATACCTTATTTTTTGGCAAAAAAAAAGAAAAAAAACAGACAAAAAACGGCTCGGAAGAAGAGTTAATGGTAGAATGCGCTTCATGTAAAATATTTATCGGCATAAGTGAGGCTATCAAAAAAGACGGGCAATATTTTTGCTCTCAAAAATGCGCAAAGGAAAAACAGTGATCATCATCGGACATGATTTGGTTGCATTTAAGCCGTTTTATACGGTAAAAAACAGTAACGACATAACAAAAACTCCACCAAACGCAACCGTTATTTTTAGATTTGAAGGCAATGAAGATATTATAAAATTTTGCCAAAAAAACGGCATAAATTTCGCAGTAGAAACACAAGCGGAAAAAGAGGCTCTTTTGTCAAATGCCGCGGGCGCTTCATATATAGTAGTAAGCGGCAAAAAAGCGGCAAAAAATATACAAAACTTGGCCGAAGCGTATCTGTTTGACTCTAAAATACTGCTCAAAATACAAAATGAAAACGAATTGGAAAAAGCGGCAAAAAACAATATAGACGGCGTTTTACTGCCGCAAGGAGTTGTATAAGTGGAAATTTTTAAAACCATTTTTTTACTGACGGCTTTGACATTGCTGTTTGTTTTTATAGGCGGATACATGGGCGGACAAAGCGGCATGTTAATAGCGTTTGGTATAGCTGTGGCTATGAACTTTTTCAGTTATTTTTTTTCCGACAAATTAGTCTTAAAACGCTACCGCGCAGTTGAAGTAAACAGACAAAATGCAAAGGGATTTTACGAGATAGTAGAAAAACTAGCACAAAAAGCAGACATTCCCATGCCCAAAGTTTATATCATACCAGAACAGGTGCCAAACGCTTTTGCCACAGGAAGAAATCCCGGTAACGCCGCGGTTGCCGCAACGGAGGGGCTTTTAAATCTGCTTACAAAAGAAGAGATAGAAAGCGTTATGGCGCATGAACTCTCTCATGTGAGGCATTATGACATTTTGATAGGCTCTATAGCGGCAACTATCGCAGGAGCTATCGCAATTATAGCCAATATAATGCATTACGGTGCTATGTTTAGCAGCGGCAAAAATCGTCAAAATCCTCTCATTATGATAGCCATAGCTATTGTCCTGCCTCTTGCGGCCACGATTATCCAAATGACTATAAGCAGAAACCGCGAATACATGGCAGACGAGGGAGCGGCTAACATCACAAAACATCCCGAATGGCTTCAAAGCGCACTTTTAAAACTTGACGCTTATGCAAAAGGCGGAATTATGCGCCAAGCTTCGCAAGAGAGCGCACACATGTTTATCGTCAATCCGTTTTCGGGCAAAAATATATCATTTGCGAGTCTGTTTTCAACTCATCCAAGTATAGAAAACAGAATAGCAAGACTTGAGCAGTTGAAAAACAGGGTATGAACGAGAAGAAAACCTCATACTTGTAGAGAAGGATTTATTGCTGTTTTTGGGATATCAGTTATTATATCCGTTGTTTTTATTCTATTTTTCATAGCCTGTTAAGCCCTGGGGGATTGGGGGCGGCAGCGCCCCAACAAGCGAAGGATTACGCAGTCGTCGCACCTATCGGTATTCTTGCGTAATCCTTTGCTTGCTCAAAACTGAAACAGCTATATTGGGTATTTGGCGGGCGGCGCTGTTTGAGTGATTTCTGCCGTTAATCTGTCAAGCGATTCTTGCCTGCGCTGTTTCGTCAGTTCACACTCCCAAACGATGATAACATGCCAGCCGCTACTGCAGAGTTTGCCGATGTTTTCCGCATCGCGGATTCGGTTGCGGTTTAGTTTCTCCTGCCAGTAGTCTTGATTTGACTTTGGTTGAACAAAGTCAGGGCATCCCTCATGACAGTGCCAGAAACAGCCGTGAACAAAGATGATGGTTTTAAATTTGGGCAGGACTATATCAGGCTTGCCTGGATAGCGTGTATCGTTCTTGCGATAACGGAATCCTTTTGAATGCAAATACTTTCGGACAACTTCTTCCGGCTGTGTATTCATGCTCCGAATGCGCGACATATTATAGCTCCGCACTTGCGGAGAATGCGTGTCGGCCATTGTTATCTCCTTTAAGTCATCGCCTTGGATAGAGTGTAACTTGTGCAACGGCAGTCTCCAATTTTATCAACGACACCACCGCTTATCATATCACGAAGGAGCACTCTCACTTGAACACTGTCAATACCAAACGCAATCGCAAAATCTGCAGTTTTCGCTGAGCCGTTTTTTTCGAGATAATAGATAACTGCCTGCCTGTCATCCAGATAGCTTACCTCATGCTGTCAAGATATTTGCACAGGTGTTCTGCGATAGCCTGTGCAAGCATTGGAGGGACAGCGTTTCCTACTTGCTGATATTGTGAGTCTTTGGTTCCGAAAAAGACAAAGCTGTCGGGAAATGTTTGTAATCGAGCTGCTTCACGAACACTCAGGGCGCGATTCAGCACAGGGTGAATCCACATAGACTTGCGGACATTCACAACAGTTCCTGATGGCTCATCGTACTTCAGCCGAAGATAGATAGTATTCTGTGTTCGAGTCGGGTCAGAATAATTAGTCTTGAGTTCCGCACCAAGACTATGGAAATTATCGCCTTGCTGAATTGCCTCAAAGCGCTTCAGAGCCTCCGGAGTAGTTTCAGTTGTTACATGATTATAAAGGGTGTTGGAATCACGGAGCATTCGACCAAGTACGCCAAGCTGAGCGCAATATGCTGGAAGAGCAATTCCTGTTTCCCCTTCGGCGGCATTCGTCTTCGTGTTAATGCCTTCAATATCACTTATAGCATCAAATACAGAACGGTAATTATTCTCGCTGAACGTTCCAGACGGCAACTGAACGCTATCTGTGATTACCTTTTTTACGCCCATAATTACGAATCTCATTCGTTTTTGCGGCACCCCAAAATTTACAGCAGACAAAACTCCTTTTGTGAGGCTGTAGCCATTGCTTGATGCGCCAAGAATAGATTCAATATAGTCAATGACGACCATTGAGTTTACCCTTGCAAAAAGCCCGCGTTCAGTAGAAAATTCTGACACAATAATATCATTATCACGAATTTCTTTAGCTTTAGAAAACATCCGTTGAAGCATAATTACTGGCTCTATAGAGCGACATAGAAAATCCGCATCGCAGAAGCCAGGTTCACTAAAATAATTCGTGATGGCTTTCCCGGCGGATACCTCTGCTCTTGAAATATGGCTATTCGCACACTGGTTGTCAGTAATACGCTTAGCAAGGCTGAGAAGCCTGCTTTTGTACTTGCTCAGGGACGCTGGCAGCTTTTTGGGATTCTTACGATATTTATAAATAGCGTTGAGTGTAAGATAATCATTATCGTTCTTCCATAAGTAACGGGCAATTTCATCTTTATCGGCAACAATGCTAGCAGCGTCGTCAAACATGAACTCGTAATCGAGCAAAGAAATACAAGTTTCCTCTGTCTGAATATTGTATTTGCTTATAATGTCAGCGTCGCTGGTATCAACAAAGAAACGGTGAATGTTTGACTGAAGCATACTGACATTTTCCATCACAAATGCTATCGGGTTAAGATGAAGAACTGCTTGGATATATTTCTTCACAAGCGAGTTATTTTGGCTGACAGCGTGATTCTTTTGGCGGTTGGCATTGGAGAATCCTTGGCACGGCGGTCCTCCTATAACCACATCAACTTTACCAATCTCTGCGGAGAAAACTTCTGAAACATCACCATAAACATCCGTATTGGGATGATTGCGCCTGTAGGTTTTTTGGGCATTTAGATTATTCTCAAAAGCAGCTACAATATCATAGTGCTCGGTTTGAAGAAATCCGCAACTAAGCCCACCGGCTCCGGCGAACAAATCAACCACACGATATTTTTTTTCGCTTGTTGATTTCATAGTTTGAATCCCTCCTCGTATAATCGGTCTATAACCATAAGCAGCTTCTTACACTGTGTTGGTGTTGGCATTTTTGCTGGTATTTGCGCGGCGATTCTCATTGCCGTCATTTCATCAGGATTGACAAGTTTCTTTGATATTGCAAACTCAAGAGATTCCCGCCATTTCGCCGGAGCGATTTCTATCACTTTTCTCATCGTTTCCACTTCTGTGACTATTCGCGTATCCTGCCTTGCTTCTCGGGTAGCAGTTCGCATTTCTTCTTTCCCAATCAGACAATTCTCGGTGCTGTCTGGAAGCTTATACGTTATAATCTGTATACTTTCCCAGCATTTTTCACGCTTACACCACTGAGTAACGTTTTCTACCCCCCGATTGGGGTCTGTCAGCTTATCATAGACAATTTCCGACAATTCTATGATTGTCGTTTTGATGACTTCTGGAACAGTTTGGCGAGACCATATCCCCATCAAATCTAAATCTTGACCGGGATATTGCGTTTGTATCAGCTTGTGCAAGAGCGCCAGAGTATAAGTCACAATATTTGCGCGGTAGCCTTGCTGATACCAAGGTTGATGGGAAATCATTGCCTCTGTATATCTGAAAAGTATGCACAAGGCAACAGATTCTTGATAATACTTATCTCCGAACAGCAACCCATCATCTTGTTCACCCCATTCATCGCTTGTTTTTTGAGCGAAATCCGAGAAATTGGTCTGTGCGCCTTTGCTGACAAGGTGTGACAAGCCTTTCCAAGTGTTGCGCACCTTAGCAAGGTCAGTTTTTGTTATCAACTGATTTTTGGGATGCTGCAAAAGGAATTTCTTTTTCTGCGCTGGTGTTAAGCGCATTTGGTTCTGTAAATACTGACCTCTCGCCCGCTCGTAGAACCAGATAGTGTCGTATTGCAATCCGCCAGTAGCCCTTGCATACAGCCTTTTCGAGCAGTTCTCCATTCGTACATGAAATGGATGCGTTGAGAAGAAGTCGGCATCACTGACTTTGTTTTGACTGTTTGATGAACGCGATATATCCTGAACAAGCCCTGTTGCTTCTTCCTCCCGTGTCTTTTCAATCACCGTCAGTTTCATCTGAACGAATATTTTATTAAGGTCAGCCTTATCTTTGAAGCGAGCATTCGATAAAGACGCTGTGGTCTGTCCGCCGTTAATTATCTGGAAGTCGATTGCTGATGATAAAAACTGTCCGCTTGGTGTTGAATCAATACGAACTCTCATAGCAGTCGCCGATATCCCGTTGTTGTAAGCGAAAAAACGTTCTGGTTTTTGTATTATGGTCGTTCTGATTTTCTTATTAACCGCCACTTTTGTTGAGAGGAACGAACGGACATTGCCTTCCAATAGGGAACTGCCATACTTATCATAAATATCAGCTAACATCGTGCCTGAAATAATACATAAATAGCTCTTAAATTCGTCAATGGCGGTTCCGCTGGCTTCCATGCAAGGGATACCAGTTTCAGAAAGCTCATTGAAGTCTATTTCGATAATATTTCGTCCCGTTTCGGAGCCACAAACCTTAAACAGGCGTTCTACATCCCATATTTGGCATTCAGAAGGAACTCCGTCTATGTCGCCTGAGTCAATGGCGGTTATCCTTGAGCTCACGTTTGCTGTCGTAAAAATCAGCAACTGGTATTTCCTTATCTCGCTACGCCTCTCCCGCAACAGGTCAACCAAGTCCGAGGAAGCGCGGCTCATCTCTATGTCTCGGTGAAGCGGCGTGTTTTGAGCATCGTCAACGAAATAGATTAAGCGGTCTTGAAGTTGTTTTGCTTGCGTCAAGCCAAGGACTCTCTCATCGTCATAACCATCATAATCTGCGATAACGAGCGCCATTGTTTTGTCGAACTCATCATAAGCATATCCGTCAACTCGGAGGCGTCGATTTTGTTTGCCTGTTCCCTCAAAATATGATGCAGTAAAGTCCATTAAATATTCCGCTTCTTGCAGGTAACGTGAAAACTCGTTGACAAAAGACGCGCAAGAACCCTCGCCGGTCATGGCGGCGTTGGCTTTTACATCTTCAAGGAAGTCTTTTCTGAATTCTTGAGCGTCCATAACATTATCCTTTCAGCCAATCAACAAGAGAAGCAATGTTTATCTCATAATGCATAGCGACTATCTGAGGCGGAACATTGTTCTTGACAAGGCGCGGGAAAGAATCATCAACATCGTAATGCTGAGTGCTGGAGTGTATATATTTTTGTTCAGCATATTCCTGTAAATCCAAATATCCATACGCCATCAGCTTTGTTTGAAACAAATCCAAAGCCTGCATTTCTGCTGAAATAGTATCCTTAATACGCTGAACAACCTCATAAAGCGAAACTGCTCCCGCACGTTCCGGTGTGGATTTGTCTATACGCATAACAACAAGTTCTCCGCTATCAGCGCAGTCAAGCTGTTCGAGGGACGATATGGATATAGTTGGGGCAGAGGCAACAATACTTTTAATTTCATACCATCCGTCAGAATACATGAAGTCTTGGTCAGCACTTTCGGCACCAGACCAACCTTGAACAGCCTCCAAAGCAGTGTTTGATGTCTGGATTCTCTTCTCCATGAAAAGCAATTCGCCAAGCAGCCCTTTTCTACTGTGCTCATCCATTAACCCACTTCGCTGGGTTTCAAGTAATTTGCTCCATTGTTTATAGCGGTTTATGACCAGCTTCAACGCTTCTTTCTCACTCGCCGCAGGTCGTGAATACTCGATTACATCGCAGCATAAAGTCGCAAAGACACCTTGCTGTTCATCTCGCAAAAGTTCAAAAGAGAGAGTCCATCGGTTATCTGATTCGCGTCTGCGACGTGTAACCTTCATAGATTTTGAGGAATCTATGGCATCAATTTCTGTGTCGCTGACAAGCAATAGGGTTCGCTGGCGGATGGATTGATAACCAATATGCCATTCAAGAGGGTGTTGTGTGTCTATTTCCAGAAAACCGCCGTCAGTATATCCAATACCGCTCCATTGCTTTTCGAGGATTTCAGGCGTTATTCTCATTCGTCATCCTCCTCCTCTGCGTCGTAGTAATTCTTAAGCTCAACCATATTCACCATATAGCAAGCGATTCTTTCTGTTCCAACTTCCGGAATGCCAATACCCAAAGCATATAGGCAATCAGGAACTTGACACCCTTCGTCAATTTGGGTGCGGAGAATACCGTGTTCATCTGTTTTTGTCCTGTCAACCGAAACCACATGAAGCATGAGAATAGGGTTACGGTTGATTTTGAGATAGGCACTATCAGGAATGTGCTTCTTGCAGTTTGTTCGCCGGAACTTGTCTTCAGCTTCTTCTTTTTGATTTTTAGTCAAGCCGAGTTTAGCTACACCACCAGCCCCGACACGAACTTTGGTTCCGCTGATGCTGATCTGTTCTTTCGTCGCTTTAACAATACGGCTCTCAGTCTTTATGGTGATAGAGTTCTCTCCACAAGAAAGCGAGACTTCGTCACCGGAGCCCTCTGCGATTACAACATCCCATGCGGTCATATCAGAGCAATCTCTGATAAAATCAGCCAGAGCAGATCCTTGGAAAGACAAATGCCATGGATGTGTCTTGAAGTCACGAATTAGCTGTTCGATTTCATCTTTGCTAACATTCTCCCAGATAGCGACCCCATCTCTCGAAACACTTTTCCCCATTTCAGGCAAACGCTTTACAAAGTCCTTAAATGCTATTTCGTTTTGCTCAAGAGATGCAGTATCCGCTCTTAGGCGTGGTGTCTCAAGCAATCGGCCTGAAACTGTAATAGGGCGTTTTACAGGTGTGGCTGAACGCATTTTGTTTCGTGCGGTAACTATTAACGAAGCGGGGTCTTGGCGTACTTTCAAGCCAAACTCCATCGGCGTTTGGCCAGCGTCTCTCATTCGGGTTATTTCGAGTTTCAGTTCTTCTGCGGCGGCGGTAATATAGCCATACCAATCGATAGCGTCTGTGCTTATCCATATCTTGAATAAATCATCGTAGCCAGGTCTATAACCGAACCAGCGCCCCATTTGTAAAAGTGTATCGTACATTTGTGACCTGCGATAAAAATAGCTGACGCAAAGCCCTTCGAGCGTCAAACCTCTTGAAAGGCTGTTGCCGCCGATTGTAATTACACGAAGCCCATCTTCTTTGTGGCTGTAATAGTCCAGACCTGTTGAACTACTTTTCTGATTTACAGCCCGGACGACGGTGGGAGAAACTGCTGCGAATAAATACTCAGACAAAAATCTGTGCCATGCTATAGGATTGCCTTCCGGACTGACTTTCTCAGAAAAGTTATATTTACACCATACTGATTTCAAGAAAGCTACATTTGGTATCGAATCAGATTCGCCCTCGGATAAACGAGAGTAATTCTGCAAATCGGAGCGCATATTCTCAACAAACCCGTGTACTAAACCGCTAATTTTATTTTGAACATCAGTAAACCTGCTGACATGAATCATCATGGAACGATGCTCTCTCTTATCGCCTCTTATGTCTCTGATTCCATTTACAAGCAGGAAATATGCAATCGCTTCTTTCATACTCGGCGGTAATTCATTAACAATAAGGTCTTTCTTGTGGCTTAACGGGAAGAAAGCGTTCATTTCTCGTGGATGCAATGCTTCGAGAGAATCGGAGAAATGAGCATCCTCTCCGAAAATACTCTCGGCACCGATGTAGTTGGTCGGGGGAGCCAATGAGTAAATAAAATCTCTCGGGAACAAATCATCTCCCTGCATTTCGGTTACTGTATCGGGATTAATGAAAATGTTAGCATAAGGCGTAGCTGTTATTCCGAGATACGATGCTTGTCGAAATAACTTTAGCAAACGCCTTATTGCATCATTTATAGCTGTAGGGTCTTCATCTTCCTTTTTAGTGTTGACAGAAGCATTGTCGGCTTCATCATCAATTAGAAGCATTGGAAGGCTAATAGCCTCCCGCGCGTCAAGGTTGTTGCTTTTCAACCACTTAATCAGATTGTTCAATATGCTTTTATTCTTCTTTATAACAAAAAGGACAGTAGAATTAACGCTGTGAAGAGAGAGATTTAACGCACGAAGAATGTTCTTGTCAAAATCTTTTGTAACCGATGTAAATGTTTCAATCCGTTGCTCCTGACCGTATCTGCCCACGCCAACCGGAACATTTTCAATTTCCTGTTTCGGGTCAAGGAGATACTGACTCATACGCCCTGAAAATTCTGCATCAAGACGTTCTTGTGTCTGCTGGCGTAGATTTTCCATCATGCCTGCCAGAATGATAATTACACGATAGCCAGAATCAGCGGCTTTGTTGCATATCGCGGTATAATTTGCAGTTTTGCCGGATTGGACATCACCCAACACCAACCCTCTGCGTTGAAACGGTGCTTCGCTTTGAGGGTCTCCCAGATAATCAACGATTTCATCGGAAACACGCCCAAGGTTGCCAGTAACACGAGGATTCCATTGTTTTACGTCCTCTAAGTATCGTTTGTATCGGTTCCAGAAGAAGAAATCCAGCAATGAGCGCCGTGCCGACAGCCACGGCTGATGTTTCTGCCTGTCCTTTATCAGGACACCCAAATCCATCTGGACGACAATATTTAATTTCAGCTTACGCTTTATCTCGGCGAATTCCTCATCAGTAACGGAATATGCGTCTCTCAAGGATAGCCGGAGCGCGTCAACTTTCTGGTCAAATTCCGCTTCTGTAGGCGGCACATCAGGGTACTCTGTGTTAATTGCCGCTGAAATCATACGCTCAAGCGCATCGGCCTTATTCCCTGCCATTTGCGATTCCTCCCTCTCTGTATCGTTCAATTATTGTTGGATAATTCACAAATGGGTCAGAAACCGCAAGTCTTGCCAATAGTTCTCCTTTTGCAGTATCTGAGGGCATTTGTTCAAGCAAAGCCCGCAGCATATCTTCAACTTCCTGGGCAGTTGTTATTGTCTCATTATCAAGCGGCTTCTCTGATGTCAAATCAAGGTATAGCTGGTTAAGCGGTATGCTGGACTCTATTGCTCTCAACAACATTCCGATATTGTGCTTAACGCTTTGTGCAGCATTATTGAAAACCTCCACAAGCGGGTGATTTCTGTTGATATTATAATAAATACCGCCCTGCCTGCCTTTAAAGCGATTCCAGATATGGACGACGCTATCTTGTGTTTCTCTTTTCCCACGATATACCCATGTTTGCTTGCTTTGTTCAGCAAGCCGCTCAATTACTGAATTCAGATTGTTTCTCACCATTTCAGGTGGTATCGCTGTAGACTTTTTAATATCAAGCGTCCATAAGTTGTCCAGCTCATTGGGTATATCCACTTGAACGCGAGCCAGCTTGGACAACTCGCCTTGCCGCATCATGTGAAACCAGGTTCCCCAAATCAGTAAGCGCTTATTTCGATAAACATAGAAGCCCTGACTTCTGCGCAAGCCATCTTTGCCGCCTAATTCGTTGATTTCATCAGGTGTAAGGCTTGAAACATGCGGCAGGATGTGCGGTCGAATGACGACTTTTGAGCCTTCGATGTCCATCACTTCATCTGCCATAATTTGTGTATTTCGTTTTATAAGGAAGGGGTTTGCTGGCTCTACCGGAAGTTCGTTCATTCGTAATTGCATTCTTTTCAAGCCAGTTTCTCCGCTGAGATAGCGATGGAAAACTAAAGATAGGTGCGCACGGACGGAATCCATCTTCTTGCTCATTGAGCGGCTAAAATCAATTTCGCCAACTCTCAGCCTGTCAAGATTTTGCCAGACAACAAGCGTTCCGGATTCATACTCGCGCAATCTGTCTATACGGGGAATACTGTTTATTTCTTCTTCTATGTCGAGAATGATTAATGACCATTCGCCCGTATCGGTCACATAATCAATATCCCAGCGCCGTACTTCTATATGCAAACCCTGTTTGCAAGCAACTGTCAGCGTCCTGCATTGAGATAAAGAGGCAGTTTTCAAACCCAAGCCAAAGCGCCCTAAATCGTTTGCCGCACGCTCTTCATTCGGATTTTGGCTTCCGTATCTCATCGCGGTATTTAGTTCGTCCGAGGTCATTCCGCAACCGTCATCTAAGACGGCTATGTAGGCTTCACCAATAGGAAAGAAGAAAATGTCGGTGCAGGAAGCTGAGGCTGAAATGCTGTTGTCAACAATATCAGCTATCGCCGATTCGAGCGTGTAGCCAATAGCCCTTGTTGACTCAATAAGTGTTGGTGCATATGGAGGCATCATAACAGTCTTCATTCAAAAGCTCCTTGGTAACGTTCCATTTTCTTAATTTCGCGCTATGCGAGTCCTCTGATGTCTTAGTCTATCGGTTTGCGCCCCAGCTTCAGGTTTCCTGTCCAAGTAGGCTTGGGTGTATTCGCCGGAATAGCCCATGCATTCCCGAACTTTGAAACATTCTTTATTCTACCGAATCTGACACAGTAACTGCACCTGTCGTACAGAAACGTTCCAGTGCAATGCCAATTACTCGACCTTTACATATCCGTCCAATGCCGCATTACCTCGTAATATGGATTCGATATATGGACATACAAAACCAGAATAATTATATTCGTATTCCCGCATAATGTCAATAAGAAATTAGGTCGGCTAAAAATATTTTGCCGACAATCCGAAATCCCCTTGACATTACAAAAGATAAGAGCATTTTTTTCATACAAAAATTATAAATTACAAATGTAAATGAAGTAGGACTGGCGTTATCACCGTTCGCCTCTTTGCTTATATGTTTGCAAGCAGATAAGCAACGGAAAAGATGATGCGCCGCCTTAAAAAAGTTATAACAAAAAGCTCTCATGATGTGTTATAATTGTTGAATTTTAAAAAAGGATAAATAGTGAAAAAATCAATCATCCTGATATTATTAACAGCACTCTTTTTTTTATCGGGCTGTGAGAGTGAGGAAGAGAAAGCGGCAAGGCTTGCAGAGATAGAAAATATACAAATCAATATAGCGATAAAAACGACTTCAAAAAATCTTATTAACGCAATGGGCGGCAGCTATTTGCAGACGATGGAATTGGAGAACGAGATAAGAGAGCTTGAGTATCGTTTAAGCAAACTTCAAAGATAAAAATCGCACAAAAATCCATCTTCTCATTTTATCATACCCGCGTGAGCGTAATCGTTTTTGTAAAAAACGATATTTGCGAGGAATACGGGTATCCAAATATACGCCGAAAATAGGTATATAGAAAATGGATTGCCGCACCGCAAGCGGTGAGTTCATGACGGAAAATACACTAAAGCCGCTCATAGCTCCAAAATAAAACTTGCTCCGATACCCTCTTTTTGCGAGATGATATTTACTCTCCAACTCATTTTGCCGCTCATGCATGTAGGAAGAAGTGCTTTGCCCGTGTAGATTTGTGCAGCGATTTTTGCCAAAGGATATTCAAATATGCCCATATTCATATTGATCCCATAAATCTGCGCTAAAAGCTCATCGTCCCCAAAACCCTCCGCTTGTACGATAAAATCCATCTCTTTACCCGCATTAAACGGTTTATCTATATCAAGCGTTATTTTTTTGTCGTTTTGCAGAGTAATTTCGCAAGAGGTTACATGCAAATCGCACTCACTCTTTGCTTCGTAAAAAAGTATCTCTTTTTGGAAAAGAGAGTATATTTTGCCGCTTTGAAAGAGAAAAACGATAAGCGCAACAGCGACCAAAACTGCAAATATCAAAACTTTTTTCAACATAAAATACCTTTTTACTGTTTTAAACACAAGATTGTATCAAAAAGTAAGTCAAAATCTCATATAATTATACTTTATATTTTTAAGGTTTTAACATGAAGCAAAACGAACTTAAAAAAGAGCTTGATGAATTTTTCGCTATCCGTGACGAACTGTTTGCATTTTTGGACAAATCCGTTCCTAAAGATGAGAGTGGTTTTAATTTTGATTTTGGTAAAAACCCCGTACTGAATGCGCAGGATTTTTACAAAATTTTCTACAGATACGACTATAAAGCGCGAAAAACTTTTGCAAGCGCAATGAAAATGATAAATGTCCAAGATTAAACTCCATTCGCAGCATTTGCGCTCAAATTTAGATATTTTGGCAAAAAAAGCCGGCGGCAAAGAGAAGATTGTTGCTGTTTTGAAAGATAACGCATACGGGCATGGACTTGAGGTATTTGCTCCAAAAGTAGCGAGTTTTGGCATAACTCATGCGATAACGAGAGACGCTAAAGAGGCTCTTAGTATAGAAAATCTCTTTCAAGACATTATAGTGCTATCAGAACACAAAGAGATGTTTTTCAAGCATCCCAAAATCATCTTTGCCGTAAATGAATTTGAAGCTTTAAAAGACGCTCCCAGCGGTGCGCGCATAGCTTTAAAAACAGATACGGGAATGCACAGAAACGGCATAAAATTAGACGAACTTGAAGATGCATGCGCTATTATCTCCCAAAAAAATCTTTCATTGCACAGTATATTTACCCATTTTAGATCCGCAGATGAGATAAGCGGTGAGTTTTTTTGGCAGCGAAATAATTTTGACGAAGTTAAAAAAAGATACGCAAACATTTCCAAGCGATACTCTTTGCCGAAAGTTTATTATCACTCATGCAACTCCGCCGCACTTTTAAGATGCGGTAAATTTGACGAGGATTTTGCCAGAGTCGGCATAGCTATGTACGGATACTGCGACATGAGCGAAGCTTTCGGCAGATTTGACTTAAAACCCGTACTTGAACTGTTTGCAAAAAGAGTAAGCACAAGAGAACTAAAACATGGAGATTGCGTAGGATATGGCGGCGTTTACGAAGCTTCCAAAGATATGTTATCGTCTTTGTACGATGTCGGATACTCTGATGGCATTTTAAGGTACAACGGGCGAGGAGACTTAAAAACCACAAACGGATCGCTGATTTTGGGACGCATATCTATGGACTCCATGAGCATCGAGAGTGCTGAAGAGGAGATATCCGTATTTCATGATGTAAGTGCATGGGCAAAATATTTTAATACGATAAGCTACGATATATTGGTGAAATTAAACGCAAAAATTCCAAGAGAATTTGTCTGAAATAATCTATTATAAAAAGGAAAAAATCATGCAAAAAATATCATTTTCTTTACTGCTTATTCTTTTGTCGATAACTTTTGCATTTGCGCAATCTTCTGTTTGGAAGATAACCAAAGGTGAAAACTTCATCTATCTTGGAGGAAGTGTTCATACGTTAAGAGCAGAAGATTATCCCTTGCCGAAAGAGTTTGACACGGCTTTTGACAGATCCGATGTATTGGTTTTTGAAGCTGATATAGATGAGGCAAACAACCCTGAGTTTATACAAAAAATGGCACAATTTATGATACTCCCCGATGGCAAAACATTAAAAACCGTACTTGGCAAAAAAACTTACGAACTGCTTGAAGCAAAATGTAAAGAGATGGGCATGCCAATAGAGCTTATGGGCAATTTCACTCCATTTGCAATTGCAAATATTCTTGTAATTGCGCAGATACAAAAATTAGGTTTTACAGATCAAGGAGTTGATAAATATTATCTCCAAAAAGCCAAAAAAGAGGGAAGAAAAACTGAGTTCTTTGAGACAATAGAGTATCAAATGAAACTGTTTTATGACTTTGGTATGATAGGAGATGAGTATATATTGCAAACCATTGACGATTTAAATATACTAAAAGATGTTATGCCTTCCATTATTACTGAGTGGCGCAAAGGTACTTCGCAAACTATAGACAAAGCAACAAAAGAGATGAAAGAGAAATTTCCAAATCTATATAAGGCGATTATTGTCGATAGAAATAAAAATTGGCTTACTCAAATAGAAAAATATTTAACCACAAAAGATGTTGAATTTATCATTGTGGGGGCTGGGCATATGCAAGGCGATGAGGGATTACTTAAGAGTTTGAAAGATAGAGGATATAAGGTGGAATATGCGAAATAATCCGCAAAATTGTTTTGCCGAATAGATGAGATCGCAAAAATTATGATATTTTTTGCGCTCTTATATTTCACAAAAAATGCTGCAAATTCTATACTAAAAACTATTGAAAACTTTAATATTTAAAAAAGGTTTTTGTTGTAAAATCTATTATCTAATTTTTTAACTTAGGAGTGTGCTTGAGCGCAGCGGATTTGAGCAAAAGCCCATTATTGCATATCGGAATTGACATAGGCTCTACAACGGTTAAAGTTGTATTGGTTGATTCTCATCACAATCTGCTCCACAGCATCTACACAAGACACCACTCGGATGTGCGCAATTGCGTCGTTAAGTGCGTCAAAACCATCCAAAACCTCCCCTCATACGATCCAAAGCAAAAAGCCACGATAACGATTTCCGGAAGTGGGGGCATGGATATAGCGTTAGTTTGCGGCATTCCTTTTGTGCAGGAAGTCATCGCATGCGCCAAAGCCGTTGAAAAGTTTATCCCAAATACCGATGTAAGCATAGAGCTTGGCGGTGAAGATGCGAAAATTACATTTTTTACAAATGGTGTGGAACAGCGCATGAACGGTACTTGCGCCGGCGGTACGGGAGCGTTTATAGACCAGATGGCCGTGCTTTTAAAAACAGATGCAAACGGTCTTAATGAGTTGGCAAAAGATGCAAAAAACATCTATCCGATAGCCGCAAGATGCGGCGTTTTTGCCAAAACAGACATACAGCCGTTGCTAAATGAAGGCGTCAATAGAGGCGATATAGCGCTCTCCATTTTTCAAGCAGTCGCCAATCAAACCATAGGAGGATTATCCTGCGGCAGAAAGATAAGAGGAAATGTCGTATTTTTGGGAGGTCCTTTAAACTTTTTGAGCGAACTTAAAAAAAGATTTATAGATATTTTGGAGTTAAATTATGAGAATATTATAACGCCAAATCACAGCGAACTTTTTGTAGCATTGGGAGCGGCGGAGTTTCATGAGAAAACTTTGGAATTAAAAGAGGTGATAGATATATTCGCCGCTCTTTCGTCAAAGTCCGTAAATGCAATGAATACTTTGCGAGCTTTATTTTTAGATGAGGTGGAAAAAGAGCAGTTTTTTGAGCGTCATGAACGCGCTGTAGCTGTAAGAGCAGATTTAAACTCATACGAAGGCGAAGCATTTTTGGGACTAGACTGCGGTTCTACGACAACAAAAGCCGTGCTTATCGGCAAAAACAGCGAGATACTTTACGAGTTTTACGCAAGCAACGAGGGAGATCCGTTAAGGATCGTCAAAACACTGCTTGAGGATTTGTATTTAAAATTGCCCGAAACGGTCAAAATAGTATCTTCATGCGTAACGGGATACGGCGAAGCGCTTATCAAGGAAGCTTACAGGATAGACATTTCCGAAGTTGAAACCATCGCTCACTATAAAGCCGCTTCGTTTTTCATGAAAGAGGTGGACTGCATCGTAGATATCGGCGGGCAGGATATGAAATACGTACGCATTAAAGACGGCGTGATAGATACTATATTGCTCAATGAAGCATGCTCGTCCGGATGCGGTTCATTTATAGAGACTTTTGCGCATTCCGTAAAGATGAGCGTGAGCGATTTTGCCAAAGAGGCATTATCGTCAAAAGCTCCGTGCGATTTGGGTTCTCGCTGCACGGTTTTTATGAACTCCAGCGTTAAGCAGGCTCAAAGAGAAGGCGGCAGTGTGGCGGATATTTCGGCAGGACTCTCGTATGCGGTTATAAAAAATGCGCTTATCAAAGTCATAAAACTGAAAAACCCCGAAGATTTAGGCAGACATATTATCGTGCAGGGTGGCACTTTTTATAATGATTCGGTTTTAAGAGCGTTTGAACTTATATCCAAAAGAGAAGTTATAAGACCGGATATAGCAGGACTCATGGGAGCGTTTGGTGCGGGACTTCTTGCAAAAGAGAGGTATCAGGGCATCAACCATTCAACTCTTTTAAGGGGTGAAGCGTTAAGCGGATTTGGCGTACAACACACAATGTTAAGATGTCATGCCTGCTCAAACTCATGCGCCATGACGCTTAACCGTTTTTCCGACGGCAGAAAGCTTATAACGGGCAACAGATGCGAAAGAGGCAGCGGAAAACAGAGCGCAAACACCAATCTGCCGAATCTCTATGATTATAAATACGAAAGACTTTTCTCATACAAACCCTTGGAGAATGCGCCGTTAGGCACTATAGGCATACCGCGCGTTTTAAATATGTATGAAAATTATCCGCTGTGGTTTACATTTTTGACAAATCTCGGCTTTAAGGTAGTTTTGTCGGACAAATCATCCAAAGCGTTACTGGAAAAAGGGCTTGATACTCTGCCCTCGGATTCTATATGTTATCCTGCAAAACTTGTGCATGGACACATTGTGGATTTGATAGAAAAGGGCATAAAGACGATATTTTATCCATGCGTGGCATTTGAAAAAAAAGAGTTTGGAGATGCGCATGAACACTATAATTGCCCTATCGTTATCTCATATCCGGAGCAGATTAGAAATAATATCTCGCTTTTGAAAGAGAAAAATATCAACTATATCCAGCCGTTTTTATCGCTTGAAGATAAGAAGAGATTAACGCAAAGGCTGATAGATATTTTTAAGCCGTATAAACTCTCTTCTCATGTTATCAGTCTTGCTTTAAATGCCGCATGGGAAGAGCAGTTAAATTTTAAGCGCGATATTGCGAAAAAAGGCGAAGAGACCATTGAATTTTTAAGAAGTACGGGCACTCACGGTATTATTTTATCGGGTCGTCCTTATCATATTGACCCTGAAATCCATCATGGCATACCGCAGGTTATCACATCGCTTGGCATGGCGGTTTTGACCGAAGACAGCGTAGCTTACAAAGAGGAGATGGATAACCCTTTAAGAGTGGTTGATCAGTGGACTTATCATTCAAGGCTTTACCGCGCCGCTTCGTTTGCTTCAAAGCATGATTTGGTGGATTTGGTACAGTTAAATTCGTTTGGCTGCGGGCTTGATTCTGTTACGACAGATCAAGTGCAGGAGCTGCTGGAACATAAAAATAAAATATACACATGCATAAAAATAGATGAGATAAACAATCTCGGAGCTGTAAAGATAAGAGTTCGTTCGCTCAAAGCAGCGCTTTTGGAGCGTGAGAAAAATGTAAATCTTACCAAAGTAAAATGGAGCGCAGCGCCGAAATATCAGAAGATCATGTTCACGCATGAGATGAAAGAAGAGGGTTATACTATCATTGCGCCGCAGATGTCGCCTATACACTTTCAATTTATGGAGAGTTGTTTTAATGCGTGCGGCTATAGATTTAAACTTTTGGAAAAAGTCGGAACAAATGCGGTAGACGAGGGATTGCGCTATGTCAATAATGACGCCTGCTACCCTTCTATAATCGTCATAGGGCAAGTCATAGAAGCTTTAAAATCCGGCGAATACGACCTCAGCAAAACAGCCGTCATGATGAGTCAAACAGGCGGAGGATGCAGGGCTACAAACTATATAGCGTATCTTAGAAAAGCTTTGGCGGATGCCGGTTTTGCTAATGTGCCCGTTATATCGTTTAATGCGCTTGGCATGGAAGATCACTCGGGATTTAAACTCTCTTTGCCGCTCTTAAACCGACTTATCATGAGTTGCGTTTACGGCGATGTTCTCATGAAAACGCTGTTTCGCACAAGACCTTACGAAAAAATCGCAGGTTCTGCCAATGCGCTTTTTCATAAATGGTCTGCCGTGTGCAAAGAGACTCTTAAAAAAGCCGACTTTAAAACTTTCAATAAAAATATAGAAGGCATCATAAAAGAGTTTGATACGCTTGCTCTGCTTGATATTAAAAAACCGCGCATAGGATTGGTCGGCGAAATACTTGTCAAATACCATCCGACAGCCAATAACGACATAGTGGATATAATAGAAAAAGAGGGGTGCGAAGTCGTAATGCCCGGACTCATGGAGTTTTTGCTCTATTGTTCTTATGATTATGACTTTAACTACAAATATCTCTCAAAAGGTGCATTTGCCGCACTTGCAGGAAAAGCCGTGATAATGGCTATGGAGTTTTACAGAAAAGGTGCGAGAAAAGCTTTAAGAAAGAGTGGGCGTTTTACGGAATTTGCCCACATAGACGAATTGGCATTCGGCGCTGCGCCTATTCTCTCGCGAGGCAATCAGACAGGCGAGGGGTGGTTTTTGACGGCGGAAATGATACATTTGATACATGAGGGCGTGCCGAATATCGTCTGCATGCAGCCGTTTGCGTGCCTTCCCAACCATATAACCGG
>JAISXY010000049.1 GCA_031270285.1 Campylobacteraceae bacterium | reverse complement strand
TACATGAGGCGGTTAGGACTTTTTTTTATCACTCTTTTTATTATCAGCGGGATAACTCTCATCGGTATAAACAGATATAAAAACAAAAGTGCGGACGAAAACCCTGAAATTTTCAAATTTTGCATAAGTGACGGCAGATGCGGATTGGCAGATGAGGACGGTAATATCGTATTGGAGCCAAAATATGTTATAAACGGATTCATGAACGGTTTTGCGCCCATATACTCTCTAAAAGAAAATAAAATTGGCTTTATAGACGCAAGCGGGAAAATTGTCATTCGTCCAAAATTTGAAGATGTGGGAGACTTTAGTAGCGACGGTTTTGCGCCCGCATTTAACGGCAAATGGGGGATTATCAACAAAAAGGGTGATTTTATGACTCAAGAGAATTTTTTTGAAATCAATCCTTTTTTTTCCAAAAACGGCTTAATAGGTGCGGCAAAGGCAGAAGACAGTTGGGGATTTATAGATAAAAGCGGAAATTGGATAATACCGGCACAGTTTGATTTTGTATTTGACTTCAAAGATAACGGCTTGGCGGCTGTGAAAAAAGAGGGTAAATACGGCTTTGTAAACGAGAAAGGCGAAATAGTCATAGAGCCTGTTTTTGAGGGCTTTTTTCATTACAAAAATGGACTCACGGTAGTATGGGCTGATGGCAAATACCAACTTATAGACAAAAACGGGAGTTTGATGAGTGCGCAGTTTACAGAGATATCCGGTTACAGATTCAACGATAATTTTACATTTGCAAATAGCGATGAGGGCGTTTGGGGGATAGTGGGAACGGACGGCAAATTTACTCCAAAACCCGATATCCAAAACGTAACAATTTCTTATCGGTATGCGATGGACGCGATAGCGGATTTAAAAAACGGCAAAAAAGCTTTTGTCAATGAAGAAGGCGGTATCGTTGAAATAAATTTTGATTCTATGGGTATTTTTGCAAACGGTTTGGCAAGCGTACGATTGGAAGAAGAGTTGATAGGATATATTGACGCAAACATGCAGGTGGTTTTGAAACCTGTTTTTGAAGATACGAGGGGGTTTAGCAACGCTCTGGCGGCTGTAAAGAAAGAGGGATCATGGGGATTTATAGATAAAAAAGGCGAATTTGTCATAGAGCCGCAGTTTGACGATACCACAAGCTTTAATGAAAACGGCTTGGCGGCTGTAAAGGCAGATGAGGGCTGGGGTATCATAAACGAAAAAGGAAAGTGGGTTTTGAAGCCCAAATATTTTGAGATTTTAAGCATTGAAGAGGGCAGATTTTTTATCAACTCTCGTGAGAGATACGGATACACCGATAAAAAAGGGAAGATTTTATTTTGGATTGATTATGGCAGTAACTCTGTAATTAAAAATGCAAAAGGCAAAATTGTGTGGCAGGACAGTGATTTGTAAGATATGCTAAAATACCGTTTGAAAGGATTTTCATATGTCTTTGATAAGCATCAAAAACTTGAACTTTACTCATGAAGGCAACGCTGAAGCGGTATTTGAAAATCTCTCTATCGTTTTGGACAGCAGTTGGAAAACAGGCTTTATCGGCAGAAACGGGCGCGGCAAAACGACTCTTTTAAAGCTTTTGGCAGGAGAGTACAAATACACAGGCACAATATCCGCTTCGGTAAATTTTGACTATTTTCCGCCCAAGATAAAAGAGGTAGAAAAAAATGCGCTTGAAACGGCGCAAAAGTTTGGCATTGAGCAGTGGCAGTTGGAAAAAGAGGTCTCACTGTTGGGACTTGATAAAGAGATTTTAACAAGAGCATTTAAGACTTTAAGCGGCGGCGAACAGACTAAAGTAATGCTTGCGATTTTGTTTTTAAAAGAGAACAGTTTTTTACTGCTGGACGAGCCGACCAACCATTTGGATTTTAAAGCCGCTCAAACTATATCTTGGTATTTAAAGCGCAAAAAAGGCTTTATTTTGGTATCTCATGACCGCTCTTTTTTAGATGAGTGCGTTGATCATATACTATCCATAAACAAAACCGGCATGGAGATTTGCCGCGGCAATTTCTCCTCATGGCAGCAAAACAAAGAGCAAAAAGACAGTTTTGAATCGGCGCAAAACATAAAACTTGCCAAAGATATCAGACGATTGGAAGCGGCGGCAAAAGAGACTGCCAAATGGTCAAACAAAACCGAACAGGGTAAATATCACATAGACAAAGGCAGCGGTGCGGCATTAGACAAGGGGTTCATCGGACATAAATCCGCCAAACTCATGCAGCGCTCAAAAAATGCTCAAAACCTCCGCTCCAAAGCCATAGATGAAAAATCAAAACTCTTAAAAGACCTTGAATACGCATCCGAACTGAAACTCTCCTTTTTGGATTATCCCAATAAAAGATTGATAGAAACGGTCAATCTTACGCTTTTTCGCAGAGGTTGTACCGTTATTGACAAATTAAACTTTACGATTGAAAGCGGTGAACGCATTTGGCTAAAAGGCATAAACGGTTGCGGCAAAAGTACGCTTTTAAAGTTCATTTTGGGCGAAAATATAGCTCATGCAGGGCAGATTTATATGCCGCATAACCTGAAAATATCTTATGTACCGCAAGATACTTCAGCGCTCAATGGAAGCTTGAAAGAGTTTGCAAAAATCTCACAAATAGACGAAAGTCTGTTTAAGACTATTTTGCGAAAATTAGACTTTTCGCGCGAGCAGTTTGATAAGGAGATGAGCGGATTTAGCAACGGGCAAAAGAAAAAGGTGTTTATCGCAAAAAGTCTGTGTGAGAGCGCGCATATCTATATATGGGATGAGCCGTTAAATTTTATAGATCTGCTCTCAAGGATACAGATTGAAAATCTGCTTTTAAAATATCGCCCAGCGATGCTGTTTACGGAACATGACAAAACATTCGCCCAAAAAATCGCCACAAAAATTGTAAATCTTTCAGAGTAAAGACAAAAATCTTCTTTTCGTCATGAACTTGCCGATAAAATCAATATGGCAATCCATCGCTCTTTTTATAACGCCTTTGGCGCTCTTGGATTCCCGTTTGCACGGGAATGACACACTCTCTCTACGTCATACCAGCGCGAGCGTAATCGTTTTTGTAAAAAACGATATTTGCGAGGAATGCGGGAATCCAAAAAAGTAAAACAGAAAAGGCGGGATAAATCCCGCCTTTATACTCTCAATCCCTATTCAGTCAAATTTCCCAAAAAGTTAATCTTTTTGAGGTAAAATTAGAACCCTACTTCGGTAAAATTGGAGCGATCTGTATTATCGCTTAACCCAAGCTGACCATAGTCGTTTCTTCCTGTCGCGTAAACTTTACCATCGTTTGTCAAAGCAAATGAATGAGCGCCGCCTGCGGCAATAGCGCTGACACCGCTGATAGAAGTTACTTCAGTAAAATCAATGTGATCGGTCGTATCACCCAAACCAAGCTGACCAGGGCCGTTATATCCTGCAGCGTAAACTTTACCGTCGTTTGACAAAGCAAATGAATGAGCGCCGCCTGTGATAATAGCGGTAATGTTTTTATCGCTAAGGAAAGTTACTTCGGTAAAATTGGAGCGATCAATCCAATCGCCCAAACCAAGCTGACCATAGTCGTTATATCCCGTAGCGTAAACTTTACCGTCGTTTGACAAAGCAAATGAATGATAATAGCCTGCGACAATAGCGGTAATGTTTTTATCACTAAGGAAGGTTACTTCGGTAAAATTGTCGCGATTTGCATTACCGCCCAAACCAAGCTGACCATATTCGTTAAATCCTGTCGCGTAAACCTTACTATCGTTTGACAAAGCAAATGAATGAGCGTTACCTGTGATAATAGCGGTAATGTTTTTATCGCTAAGGAAAGTTACTTCGGTAAAATTGGAGCGATCAGTCCAATCGCCCAAACCAAGCTGACCAAGGTGGTTATCTCCAGTCGCGTAAACTTTACCGTCGTTTGACAAAGCAAATGAATATAAGTCGCCTGCGGCAATAGCGCTGATACCGCTGATAGAGGTTACTTCGGTAAAACTGTTGCGATCGGTATTATCGCCCAAACCAAACTGACCAATGAGGTTAAATCCCGTAGCGTAAACTTTACCGTCGTTTGACAAAACAAATGAATGAGCGCCACCTGTGATAATAGCGGTAATGTTTTTATCGCTAAGGAAAGTTACTTCGGTAAAATTGGAGCGATCAGTTTCGCTTCCGCTATCACCCAAACCAAGCTGACCATATTCGTTATATCCCGCAGCGTAAACTTTACCGTCGTTTGACAAAGCAAATGAATGATAATAGCCTGCGATAATAGCCATATCAATGCCGTCATCACCTCCGCTACTGCCCCCACCTCCGTCACCACCGCAGCCGATTAGGGAAAAACTAAGAAAGAAAGATAGTAAGAGAGAAAGAGAGAACGCCTTGAACTTGAACAAAGCTAAAGCACCTGATTTAATTGTTGAAACCACCATAAGCACCCCTTTTGATTTGAAATTTATTCATGAAAATGAATTGATAAAATCATAGCTAAAAATGGTTTTGAAGATTTTTTGTTTTTAGCATTAATTTTTTTTGTGGGTTTTGAGGGTTTGGATACTTGTTTTTGTCATACTTGTCTCCTCTGTCATGCCCGTGTCCCCACTTCGTCATACCCGTGAAAACAAGCGAAGCGCTTTAGGCTTGCCGAAATGTTTCCTTGAAAACGGGTATCCAAAAAAAACATACAAAGCAATGAAAGGGTTTTTTAGTTTTATGCGCTTTTGCTTATTTGAATATTGCAAGGTTTTTAAAATGCGCTTTTGGATTCCCGCCTATGCGGGAATGACATAAGGGGAAACAGGAATAACATAGGAGGACATGGGAATTACGGAAGAGAAAAGGGAATGACACTCTCTCTACGTCATACCCGTGAAAACGGGTATTCATTGTACCCTCTTCGTCATACCCGTGAAAACGGGTATCCAAAAAGAACATGCAAAAATATTTTCATAAAAAAACAACAAAGCAATGAAAGGTTTTTTAGTTTTATGTGCTTTACCTTTTTTTAATATGCAAGATAATTTTATGCACTTTGGATTCCCGTTTTCACGGGAATGACGTAAGATGGAGCGGGAATGACATAAGAGGAGGCGGGAAAATGACAAAAAGATATTGGGTCGCATTGTTCATGCGGGAATGACATAAGGGGACATCGGAATGACATATGTCAAAAAAAATTTTGCACTTTAGTTTAGTTTATGGATTGATTTAGTATAGTTTCAAGATCAAGACGCTTTTGAGGCGATATTTTAAAACAAAGAGTAGATTTATGGATTATGAATTGATGATTGCAAGTATTCCGCTTTATGCAAGAGCCGCGGGCTATACGCTCTATCTTGCCTTCAGCGCAATTGTTCTTTCGCTTATCATCGGGCTTTTTTGCAGTTTAGTTCTCTATTTTAAAGTGAGATTTTTAAGTTTTTTCATAAAAGTATATAT
>JAISXY010000050.1 GCA_031270285.1 Campylobacteraceae bacterium | reverse complement strand
ATTATACTTCAAATAATTTTAAATATATGAATGCATAATAGTTCTCAAAATTACTCTACGTGCAGGATACTTTTTACCAATTTTCCTTTAGCGTCTTTTTCTATTCTGCGCCAGCTTGAGTTATCGTTTAAAGTTATCCAGCGTCTCTCTTCTGCTCTATAGAACCAGTCTTTGTCGTTTTGATAAAAAATTTGCTTGTTTGTAGTCTCATGAATATTTAAAATTTCATTTGAGTGAGAATTTTTTTCGTCATAATCCACAGTCGCTTTTTGACCCATTTCCGAATATATCTGATGTAAATCCAAAAGCAGTGTATTTACCTCTTTTGCCATTCTTGTAACATTTAAGCCTATTTTTTTAGCTTCTTCATAAAGTATCGGGTATGCATGAGAGGGGTATTTTGAGTTTAATGTATTGGCTATCTGTTTGATGCTCTCTCTATCTTTCATGTGAGTTGATAAAATCTCTTCGCAGAGCATTATAGAAAGACTCTCGGCTCTATCTACTGCGCCTATTACCAACGGGTGTACGTGTTGAAATAAAAATTGGTAAGGATTTGTGGCTATATCATTTTTTGTAGCATGTTTTTCCCATAATTTTACGGTTCTGTTAAGCTCGTCCAAACTTACGCTGACTCTATTGTTGTCTCTATCAAGCGGCGAGAGGTCATGAGTTAAAGATGTATCCACAGCCGTTAAAAATGCAAGCGGTCCCATCTGTATCTCATCCGCGCCGATAGCAAGCATAGTCGCCGCAGAAGCGCATTCAAGCGGAACGATCGCTGCAATATGACTGGCATACTGTCTTAAGAGATTTATCATTCTTGAAGATGACTGACCGTTACCGCCTCCGCTGTTTATAAAAAGGTAAATTTTATCCTGTTTTCCTATATTTTCTAATATCTCATAAAGCACAACAACATCGTTTTGGCAAACGCCGCCTCTGTAACTGTTCCAGTATGTGATAATGGGAGCGTCAAAGATAGCCGACAACTCTTTTATGATAGCCTGAGTTTTGTCAAAAAGAACGGGCGGTTCTTTGATTTTTGTTTCGTTATTAGCCATTTTTTTCCCCTCTAAATTTTACGGTTTATGTTAGATATTTTTATGAAATTATGTGAAATTTTTAAGCGCACAAAATAAATTGTGCGCTTAATCGGGATTTATCTGTTTGGATTGATAAATATTACATCAACTCTTCTGTTTGTCGCTCTTCCCTCTTCTGTAGCATTAGATTTTAGAGGTTTATCTTCGCCGAAAGCTTTAGTCTCTATTCTATCTGCTGTTACGCCATATTCAACGAGTTTGTTTTTAACGGCAGTTGCTCTTTTTTGTGAGAGTTTGATATTGTACCATTTACTGCCAAGCGCATCTGCATGTCCTTCAGCTTTAACTTTAATACTGTCAAAACCTTCAAGTTTATCGGCTATCAGTTTGACAGCTTTTACGCTCTCATCTTTTAACTCTGCGCTGTCAAAATCAAAATATGCTATAGGAGCTGTGAACAACACTTCAGTTCTTCTGTTTGCCGCTCTTCCGTCTTCAGTGGCATTGGTTTTAATAGGCTGGTCTATACCGTATCCTTCCGTTTCAATTTGATTTGGAGAGATACCGCTCTTGATCAGCTCATTTTTAACGACATTTGCTCTTTTTTGAGAAAGTTTGAGATTGTACCATTTACTGCCGAGCACATCTGTATGTCCTTCGGCTCTTACTCTTACATTTCCAAAATTATCTAAATCTTTTGCGATAGCATCGGCAACGCCCGCATCTTTTTCTAAAATTTGCACACTGTCAAAATCAAAGTTAAAATATCTGTGCTGATTTGTCAAGGCAGGGTCAAAATTCGGAATACTGAGCGCCATTGCTTTAAGTATATCCTGTTCCATCTCCGTTCTCGGTTCATCTTCTGTCGGTTGTTCAACATTTGGTTCAGGCTCTACATCCGTCTCCGTAGCGATAATTACTATGTCGGTCTCCGGCTCTACCACCTCCACAACCGTTTTATTTGCATCTTCTTCTATGTATATATCTCTCAAAGATGGAGCGGTAATAGGTTCGGTTTCCTCTACGCTTTGAGTAATAGGCTCTTCTTTGCTGCCGAACGGAATGCTGAAACCTAATGTGTAAAATATATTATCCGATACATCATTTTTGAATTTAAGCGCATGTCTTACTTCAGCTCTTATCGCAAAATTTTCATTGGGATAAAATTTAAATCCAAGCCCGTATTGTCCAAAAAAACCGCCCTGTTTATCAAGTTCGCTGTTCGCAATATCTTCATGACCAGCGCCTAAAAGCCCATAAATAGCGAATTTGTTAGATGAACTGACAATAAAATCTTTAATGATGTTCAAATATAATCTATTTATGTCCGTACTTTTTTTGTCCGGACCAAATTCGGCATCTTTTGAGTAATCATACCCAAATTCTATCTGGTCTATAACTTTACTCAATCCAAGACCAACTCTGACGCCGTAAGTAAGATGATCATCAAACTTATCGGAATCCAACTGATGCACGCCGCCGATAACAGGCGTTATCTCATTGATTCCAGCAGAAGCAACTACAGCGCATGCTGCGAGCGATAATAAAACTCTTTTCATTTTTTAGCCCCTTATGACTTTAAAAGCAAATTCAAAATATAACATTATATAAAAATTTTTTTTAAAAATAGTTTTCATGAGATATAAAATTTAAGTTTTTATCTGACTTTTTAATATTATTTTGCCAGTTTAAGTATCTTTTTAATAGTTTTAAGCGGATATTCATGTTTTAATTCCCATTTATATGAAACCAAATCCACATTTTCGGCTATTTTTTCTATCTCATCGCTTTTTATTCCAAGATTTTCCAAAGTTATCGGCGCTCCTATCTTTTTCAGCCATTTTTTAAATGCATCTATGCCGCCTTCAGCGCTTTTTTGTGAAAATATTTTTTTAGCGAATCGTTCAACCTGCGGATTTTTTGTGTTAGCGTAAAACCATTTTAACCATGCAGGCAATACTACGGCAAGTCCCGCTCCATGAGGGACATTATACAGAGCGCTTAAAGAGTGTTCTATCATATGATTTGGAAACGAGTAACTGCCGACTCCCAAAGATGTCAATCCGTTTAACGCCCATGTAGCGCACAGGGCAAATTCGCTTCTTGCATTGATGTCATTTGGGTTTTCAAGTAACTTTTCGGTTGTTTTAATAACGCTTTTTATGATATTTTCACAAAAGCGGTTCAAAAGTTTAGAATGCTCTTCGGCCGTAAAGTAAACCTCCAGCACATGAGCAATAATATCAACTGCGGAATAAACAAGATACTCTTTTGGCAAAGTTACGCTTAAAGACGGATTTATAATTGAAACTTTCGGATATATAAGAGGCGAACCGAAAGAGAGTTTCTCTTTTGTCTCTTCATTTGTCAAAACAGAACCGGAGTTCATTTCGCTTCCTGTGGCAGAGACGGTCAGTATCACATACAAATCCAACGCATCTGTTGGTTTTTTGCCTTCATAAAGTTCCCAAACATCATATTTTGACGCCGCCGCCGCCGCTATAGCTTTACTTTCGTCTATAACGCTCCCACCGCCTACGGCAAGGATAGCCGTTACATCTTTTGCTTTTTGCACGCCTTCTTTTGCATGTGAAAGAGTGGGATTGGAGCTGACTTCTCCATGTTCTATAAATTCAATGCCCGCATCATTTAATACTTTACAGATTTCGTCATAAAGCCCACTTTTTTTAATAGAATTTTTGCCATAAACCAATAAAATTTTAAAATGTTCGTCGGCTTTTAGTATATTCGCTATATATTTTTGCTTGTCGCCGAATAGAATTCTCACAGGGTTATGATAGCTAAACGATTTCATAAGGCTTCTCCTTTGGAGAAATAAATATTATTATACTGAAAATATTTATAAAAAATACTGTTTTAAAAGAAAAATTGGTTATAATCCCACTCTTAATTACATGAAAGGCAAAACAGGTGAATTACCTATTTGAGGTAGCCGAATTTTTCGGTATTATCGCATTTGCTTTGAGCGGTTTTTATGCAGCGGTAAGAGAAAAATTTGATATTCTCGGTATTTTTATAGCAGCTTTTTTAACGGCTCTCGGCGGCGGTATAACAAGAGACGCTATAGCAGGCAGACTGCCATTTACCTTTACACATTTTATGCCGACCTTTTTGGTCATAGGGGTAGTCGTAATAGCGATTTTGTTAAAACTAAATAAGCATGATAAATTTGAGCAGACAAAGATTTTTATCTTAAGCGATACGCTCGGACTTGTTTCGTTTGCGATAGCCGGTACTTTTGTAGGACTTGAGACAGGTTTTAATATATTTGGCATTGTGATGTTAAGTCTTATAACGGCTGTGGGCGGAAGCTGTTTAAGAGATATGGTATTAAATAAAATACCGTTTTTTTTGACAAGCGATTTTTACGCTACCATCGCAATTATTGTATCGCTTATCATGTATATATTAAATGAATTTGAAGTTTTGAATATTTTCACTACAGCGGCAATATTTATCTTTGGAACAACTTTGCGGCTTTTGGCATATTATAAAAAGTGGAAATTACCGACAGTTAGTTGAGGAGTGTAAATGAGTTTGGAAGAGATGGATAAAGAGTATGTTTTGCATACGTACAATAGAAATTATGTCAATTTTAAAAAAGGGGGAAATGCGACGCTTTTTAGCGAAGAGGGAAAAGATTTTATAGATTTTACAAGCGGTATCGGCGTTGTAAGCGCCGGTCATGGAAACAAAAGAGTGGCTGAGGCTATTTATAATCAGGTACAAAATATAACTCA
>JAISXY010000056.1 GCA_031270285.1 Campylobacteraceae bacterium | reverse complement strand
AACCCTGCTTTTTTTAGCGCCTCTTTGGCTCTGTTTTTTTGCTTATGGGAGTCGTAGCACCACTGCGGCGATAAAAGCGTATCATCTTGCACGCCTGCTGTGATACGCTGTAAAATGATATTTGGCGGTAGCATTTTTATGGCTTTAATAAGCGTATCAAGATAAAGCTCTTCGCTCATGGGAGTAAAAAGTCCGTTTTTAAAATCATGAGCCAGTTTTGTGTGTTTTGTGATATAAAGAGAGTGAAATTTTATGGCGTCCACATGCAAGTTTATAACGCTTTGCACACTTTGAAGCATCATCTCCTGCGTCTCATTCGGAAGTCCGAATATCAGATGCACACATACATTAAGCCCCGCTTTTTTTGTCTTTTGTATCCACAAGGCCGCATTTTCAAAATTATGCCCGCGGTTAATAGCATGAAGCGTTTCATCAAATGCAGATTGTATGCCGTACTCTATCCAAACCTCTTTGCCCTCCTCTTTTTTTGAGCGCAAAAATTCCAGCACCTCATCGCTCATGCAGTCGCTTCTTGTGCCTATGCTGATTCCGATGGCATCGGGAAGTTCAAATGCCTTTTCATATAAGGCTTTAAGGGTTGAAAAAGGCGCATAAGTATTGCTGAAAGATTGAAAATAGACTATAAATTTTTTTGCGCCGAATTTTTTAGCAAGTCGTTTTTTGTATCTGCCGTATTGACTTTCAAGCTGTAAAAGCTGCCTGTTTAGATGAGGATTTTCGCTCAAATGTGGATTTAATTTAAAGGCTCTATGCTCTTTTGAAAGATTTGGGCTGAAAGACTCGTTTTCACAGTATATACAGCCCCCTTTTGCCACGCTGCCGTCAATATTCGGACATGTAAAGCCCATAATGGAAATGGGCGTTTTATATACTTTTACGCCGAATTTATCTCTAAAATATCGCCCGACAGTAAAAATAGTTTTGGTTTTGTTATCGGATAAAGTAGTTGCCGTCAAAGCTCACCAGCGAATATTTACGCTCATCTCCCATGCTCTTAACAAGCGCTTCTATTGATAAAAACTTAAGCGAATCCGCACCGATATAGTCTCTAACCTCATCTTCACTTAAATTTGCGCTTATCAACTCTTGATGGCTTGGAGTATCAATCCCGTATCTGTCCGGATATTTTATGGCGGGAGAGGCTATCCTCATGTGTATCTCTTTTGCCCCTGCATGCTTTAAGATGGATACTATCTGTTTTGATGTAGTACCTCTCACGATACTGTCGTCTATCACGACTATCTTTTTGCCGTCCAAAAGAGCGGCGATAGGAGAGAGTTTAAGCTTTACTTTTTGACTTCTCATCTCTTGTGTGGGCTCTATAAATGTGCGCCCGACATAGTGATTTCTAACGATGCCGTTTTCAAAAGGTATGCCGCTTTGCGCCGCATATCCAAGAGCCGCCGCCACGCCGCTGTCTGGTACGGGGATAACATAATCGGCGTCTGTTACGCCCCACTCTTTTGCCAAAGCTTCACCCATTTTTTTTCGTATCTCATATACATTTTTACCCTCTATAACGCTGTCGGGTCTTGCAAAATAGATATACTCAAAAGCACAGATTCTAGGATCCGTATCAAACAATTGCTCGCTTATATACTCGTCTTTACCTCTTTCAAATGTTATCATTTCGCCGGGTTTGACATCTCTTATAAACTCCGCCCCAACCAGATCAAAAGCGCATGTTTCGCTTGCGGCTATATATCCGCCGTCTTTAAGTCTGCCGATGGAAAGGGGTCTAACGCCGTATCTGTCTCGTATGACAAACATTTTGTGACGGCTTAAGATGATAAAACAGTAAGCGCCTTTGATAATCTGCAAAGATTCTATTATTCTCTCTTTCAGGTGCTCTTTTTTGCTGCGCGCTATGAGATGTACGATATTTTCCGTATCCATTGAGGATTGAAATATCGCCCCCTCTTCTATAAGTTTTGCGCGCACTTCATTTTTATTGATAAGATTGCCGTTATGCACGACTGATATTTCGCCAAGACTGTATCTGGCAAAAATCGGCTGTGCGTCCAAAATAGAGTCGTTTCCCGCAGTAGAATATCTATTGTGCCCTACTGCCAAAGCGCCTTTTAAAACTTCAAAAGAGCTGTCGTTGAAAACTTTTGTAACAAGACCTCTGTCTTTGATGGTTTTGATTTTATCATTATCACATGCGCTGATGCCTGTCGCTTCCTGCCCTCTATGCTGCATCGCAAACAGCGCATAATACGAAACTTTTGCCGCTTCGGGAGTGTTTATAACGCCAACTATCGCACACATTTTAAAAATCCTTATTAATTGTCATGGAAAACGTATATTTTATCACTTTTAACCTTTACTTAGAAAGAGTTCGCAATTAGATTTTAAGTATAGAGCTTTATCGGCTTATAATCCCAAACAATCGCTGATGGTATATTGCCCATTTGGTTGATTTATTATCCACTTTGCCGCATGAATAGCGCCTTTGGCAAATGTATCTCGGCTTGTGGCGGTATGGTTTAACTCTATAAACTCACCGTCATTGTAAAATCCAACCGTATGTCTGCCGACAATATCTCCGCCGCGCAAAGCCATAACGGCTATCTCATCTTTGCTTCTTTGCCCTATTATCCCGTCTCTGCCACTTACTCTTACTTTATCAAGTTCAAGTCCTCTTGCTCTTGCGGCATGCTCGCCTAAAGTCAAAGCCGTGCCGCTTGGAGCGTCTTTTTTGAAGCGGTGATGCTGTTCTACTATCTCTATGTCAAAGTCTCTCAATTTATTTGAGGCAAGCTCAACAAGACGGTTCAAAACAGCAACACCCAAAGACATATTTGTAGAGTATAAAATGGGCATGCTTTGCGCCGCCTGTTTCAATAAAGCAAGCTGATCGCCGTTTAGTCCAGTAGTGCCTATAACTAACGGTTTTGGGTTTTTAAGTGCATGTCTCAACAAAGCTTCCGTGCCGCTTGGGGCGGTAAAATCTATCACTACATCGCCGAGTGCAAACAACTCTTCTAAAGAGTTTGTCTTGACGATATCATCGCTGATCGCAAAGTTAAACTCTTCTATCGCATGCAAGCAATTTACTTTAGCCTCTTTATCATTTTTCAGATTTTCTATAAGAACTCTGCCTACTCTGCCGGTTGAGCCGTGTATGCCGATATTAAGCCTCATGTAAACTCTCTAAATAACTTATAGCGCTGATAGCAGCTACTGCTCCGTCTCCTGCCGCGCAGACAACCTGTTTGGCCGCATTGATACGAATATCGCCCGCGGCATATAGCCCTTGCAGCGAAGTTTTCATATTCAAATCAACAACTACTTCGCCGTTTTTACTCATTTCACATAAAAAACTGCCATCTTGTTGGAGCAAAACTTCATTATTTACTTTCATGCCGACAAATACAAAAATACCAGGAACTTTCAAATCCCTCTCGCTGCCGTCTTTATCCGCAACGATAAGTCCGTTAACTCCGCTTGCGTCTCCATAAATCTTTTTAACGGTGGAGTTTAACACAAGCTCTATTTTGCTGTTTTTCTTAACTCTTGCAACAGTTGCGGGACTTGCCCTAAACTCATCGCGTCTATGAACAAGATAAACCTTTTGGCAGATATTTGTCAAAAACAGAGCCTCTTCAAGAGCGGCATCTCCTCCGCCAAGAACGGCTACTTCTTTGTTTCTATAAAAAAATCCGTCGCATGTAGCGCAGAAGCTGACGCCTCTGCCGTAAAACTCATCTTCGCCGGGAACGCCTGATTTTTTAGGATTGCTGCCCGTACAGACTATAACGCTTTTTGCTCTTAAAACCGTATTGTCTTCAAGCGTAACATCAAAAATATCATCTTTAGCCTTGCTGACTCGTTTAACGCCCGCAAACTCTTGTTTGACACCAAATCTTGCAGCCTGTTCAGGCCATTTTTCCATCAATTCAAGTCCTGTTACAACTTGGACTACACCCGGATAATTTTCTATCTCGCTGCTTTTTGTTATCTGTCCGCCAAAAACGGATTTTTCAAACATTACAACATTTTTTAATCCGCCCCGCGTTGCATACAGTCCCGCCGTCAATCCGGCAGGTCCTCCTCCTACAATAATCAAATCCAATATTTTACTCATGTTAAAGCCTATAAAAGCGCATTCAATTTACCCGCAAGAATACTTTTTGAAGCCGCTCCGATATTTTGGTCAACAAGCTGCCCGTCTTTGAAAAAAAGTATTGTGGGTATGGAACGAATACCGTAATTTACAGCAAGATCCTGCTCTTCGTCTGTATTTACCTTGCAAATTTTAGCTTTGCCGTCAAATTCACTTGCCAAATCCTCAATCACTGGTGCCAGCATTCTGCAAGGTCCGCACCAAGGCGCCCAAAAATCTACCAAAGCAATGCCTTCACTTTTTACGATACTATCAAAATTTGAACCGTTTAACTCAATGTATTTACTCATTTTTATCTCCTTTGATTTTTAAATAGGACAAATTTTACCCTAAAAAACTTTAAAATAAACATAGTCCATAAAACTATCGCTTAAAAAATATTTTGTACCCACTCAATGTTGCTGTTCGTAACAATAATAGCATCTATCTGATACTCTTTCTGAATGCCGTTTTTCAAAATATAATACTCTATGGTTTTTCTTATTTTTTCCATTTTCGCCG
>JAISXY010000019.1 GCA_031270285.1 Campylobacteraceae bacterium | reverse complement strand
TTTCCCCAATAGCCTGTATAATCTTCTTCGGCCTGTAAGCACAACTCTTTATACTCGCACATATTTTTAATACGCGCTTCTTTACTGAAAGCACGATTTGGTTCGTAAATTAGTGACATTGTACACTCCTGTAAATTAATTTCCTTGCTTCTTTCATTATAGGAGCAGAAGTTAGACAAAAATGCTGTTATTGGAAATAATGTGTATTTTAGTAACACTATCAATTATTTATTGTGTAATTTTGTAACAAAATCATTTTAATTATCTTAAGGTAAACATAAGACCAATATCTGCATGCATGAGCAAAAATATAATTTTTTAAAATTAATAATTTTTTTGAAGTTGTATAATTTGAAAATTTAGAGCCGATTAGACCGCGGAATCTAAAAAAAATATCTGAATTAAATAGTTAATCGGAGGAGAAAATACATTAACATGAACACCAGCATTTTTCACAATAAACTTACAATGTATTATTTGTGTTAAAATGACAAAAAAGCAGCATAATCTCATAAAAAAAGCTCCGTTTCGTACATATAAACATACAAAACGGAGCCTGTTAAAACATTGAGTGTTTTAGAAGCAAAGAGCGGGATTACATCATACCGCCCATGCCTCCCATTCCACCCATACCGCCCATATCAGGTGCATGGTGGTGGTTTTCTTCTTTTATCTCATTGACGGTAGCCTCTGTCGTAAGAAGCAGGCTTGCAACTGAAACTGCGTTTTGAAGAGCGATTCTCTCCACTTTGACAGGATCTATGATGCCCTCTTTGAACATATCTACATATTGTCCGGTAGCCGCGTTAAATCCGAAGTTTTTATCTTTGCTAAGCTCTACATTGTTTGCTACAACGCCCGCGTCAAAACCTGCATTTTCAGCTATCTGTTTCAAAGGCGCTTTTAAAGCTCTTGTTACTATATCAGCTCCGATTGCTTCATCACCTTCAAGAGTTAGTCCGATTTTTGATTTTGCTACGATGAATGCTGCGCCGCCGCCGATAACTACGCCCTCTTCAACAGCTGCTTTTGTAGCTGAAAGCGCATCGTCAACTCTGTCTTTTTTCTCTTTCATCTCTGTTTCTGTTGCTGCGCCTACTTTTATAACAGCTACGCCGCCACTGAGTTTTGCGAGTCTTTCCTGTAGTTTTTCTTTGTCATAATCGCTTGTAGTATCTAAAATCTGCGCTTTAATTTGAGCGATTCTTGCGTCAATTTTTTTCTTATCGCCGCCGCCGTTTACTATCGTTGTATTGTCTTTGTCGGAAACTATACGGCTTGCTTTGCCAAGGTCGTTTAAGCTCGCGCTCTCAAGCGTGCGTCCAAGCTCTTCGCTGATAACTTCGCCGCCTGTTAAGATAGCAATATCTTCAAGCATAGCTTTTCTTCTGTCGCCAAATCCCGGAGCTTTAACGGCAGCTATATTTAGTACGCCGCGCAATTTATTTACTACAAGAGTAGCCAAAGCCTCGCCTTCAATATCTTCTGCTATGATAAGCAAAGGTTTGCCTGTTTTTTGAACCTGCTCAAGCACAGGAAGCAAATCTTTCAGGTTTGTTATCTTTTTGTCGTATAAAAGCACAAGCGGATTGTCAAGCGCTACTTCCATTTTTTCGGCATTTGTTATAAAGTAAGGAGAGAGGTAACCTCTGTCAAACTGCATACCTTCAACTACATCAAGCTCGTCTTGAATGCCTTTTGCCTCTTCTACCGTGATAACTCCGTCTTTGCCTACTTTGTCCATAGCATCAGCTATAAGTTCGCCGATTTTTGTATCGGAGTTTGCCGATATACTCGCAACTTGCGCTATCTCTTTTTTATCTTTTACTTTTTTTGAAATTGCTTTAAGTTCGGCTATAATCGCTTCAACCGCTTTGTCCATGCCACGTTTTACCTCTATAGGATTTGCGCCTGCGGTGATATTTCTCAAGCCCTCTTTAAAAATCGCATGAGCCAAAATAGTAGCTGTCGTTGTGCCGTCTCCGGCTTGGTCTGCCGTTTTGCTGGCAACTTCGCGCACCAAAGCTGCGCCCATATTTTGTACAGGGTCTTTCAACTCTATCTCTTTAGCTACGCTTACGCCGTCTTTTGTGATAGACGGAGCGCCGAAACTTTTTTGAATGAGAACATTTCTTCCTCTTGGTCCCATTGTAACTTTTACGGCGTCATTTAATTTTTTAACGCCTTCGTACAATTCATTTCTTGCATTGTCTGAAAATTTTATATCTTTTGCCATAGTTGTATCCTTATTTTAAAATTCCAAGAACATCTTCAATGTTCATGACTAAGTACGTTTTTTTATCAAGCGTAATTTCCGAGCCTGAATACTTGGCAAATACGACAGTATCGCCCACACCGACCAATTTCTTCTCTTTTACTTCGTCGCTTACGGCTTGAACCTTTCCATGTAAAGGTTTTTCTTTTGCATTATCAGGTATAATAATGCCTGACGCAGTAGTTGTCTGTTCTTCAACTCTCTCAACTAAAATTCGTTGACCCAGTGGTTGAAATTTCATGCTATTCGTCCTCCAAATATAATTTTTTAGCACTCAACTTAAATGAGTGACGAAATTTTACAATATTTGGTATAAAATGTCAATACATAATGTGAGTAAAATCATAATACTTGAGTGAGTTTGGCTAAAGTTTTTTATATAAAAAATTGAAATTGGGAGTATAATAATGAAAAAATTCATCAAAATTTTTCTTTTGACTATTGTGATTTTAGTGCTGCTTTTAGCTGCTTTGTTGTACGGTTTGCTTTTTACGGATACAGGAAACGGCATCTTAAAACCGCTAATCGAAAAGAAGGCCAAAGAGGCAAGCGGCATAGATATAAAGCTGGACAAGTTTTATTTGAGATTTAACTCCATAGATGTGGAGGCGGTAGTTTTGGAGAGTATCAAGGCTAAAGCGGCAGGCGGGATAAATCTTTTCAATCAGTCGTTTGATATAAATTACTCGGTTAATGCCGACAAACTGCCTGAAATCGGCGGTATAAAGATAGATGAGCCTTTAACGCTCAACGGACAAACGGCAGGCGGGCTTAAAAATATAAATATTAACGGTACGGGCGATATTTTCGGAGCGGCTTTTGACTTTAATGCTATCTTGAAAGATTTCAATCCCGTTAGTATCAATGTTGATGCAAATAAACTCAAACTTGCAAAAGTTTTAGCTCTTTTGGGGCAGCCGATATATGCCGATGGAGTACTATCAACTACAGTTCATATCAATCCAAACGAGAAAAACGAACTTAGCGGAGATGCGGTTTTGTATGTGGATAACGGAGTGATATACAAAAATACACTCAAAAAAGAGTTCAATGTAACTCTAAAAGAGGATGCTTTATATAAAACGTCTGCTGCTTTTAAACTCTCAAACAGTAAAGAATTAGTTGGTACGGCGGATTTTATCTCATCTTTGGCAAATTTCAAAGCTACCGATATAAATATAAGTATCGATACATTGAGTGTATCGGGCGATTATAAACTTGATATTTTAAATCTAAAACAGTTTGAAGATATTGCGGGTATTGCGCTCAACGGTGCAGTGTCGTTTTACGGCAATGCGAAATATACAATCGGCAAGATTCAAGCTAATGTTAATAGCGACAATCTTGCAGGCGGTAAGCTTGCGCTCAAACTTGACGGCGATAAACTGGATGCGGATTTGACCAATGTAAAAGCGGCTGAAATTTTAAAGATACTTGTTCAACCCTCTTATGCGGATGCAAATTTAAATGTAAAAGCAGGATTTAGCTCTTTAAAAAATCAGACAGGCACTGTTGTTGTGGATTTGACAAATGGTCTTGTAAATAGTGCTGCTCTCAAAAAAGAGTTTAATATAACGCTGCCAAAGACCGATTTTAATGCAAAGTCAGATATCGACATAAAACAGAACGTCGTTAATTTCAATGCAAAATTTTTATCAACTTTAGCCAATCTTGAAAAGCTTGACGGCAGTTTTGATACGGCCAAATCCGAATTAAAGTCAATATATCTGGCTGATATTAAAGATCTCTCAAAGTTTGACGGTATAACGGGACAAAAGATGAGAGGCTCTATAGCGGTAGAAGGCAAAGCGGACTATCAAAATGAAAAGCCTAAAGTGAGCGGCAAGAGTGATATTTTCGGCGGAAATGTAAATTTTAATTTTGAAAACAATACGGCAAAGATAGATGGTACAAATCTATCTACGCTTGATCTTTTATATATGTTAAATTACCCTCAAGTTTTTGACGCCAAAATAAAACTTGCGGCTGATTATAATATCAATACAAGCAAAGGCAGTTTCAATGCCACAAGTCCTGCAGGGCATATCACAAAAACACAGCTTGGGGATTTGGTAAAGACATTTCTCAATTTTGACATAAGTGCGGAAACATATGAAAATATGCTGCTTGACGGTACTATAGATAATGGAAAGATAAAATTTTTATTTGATACAAAAAGCAAAAAAGTCTCTTTGAATGTCCCTGAAGGCAAAGTTACAGGCGCACTCTTGGATATACCGTTTAACATGCAGGTAGAAAAAACCGATGTTGCAGGCAAAGTTACGGGCACAACCGATAAACCGAAAGTCTCTATAGAAAGTTCTAAATATCTGGAAGACAAGGCGAAAAAAGAGATAGACAGATATCTTGAAAAAAACAGCGATAAGATAGATAAAGCGCTAAATAAGATTTTTAAGTAGTTTAAATTTCTTGCGGCTTTACATTTTTGAAAGCGGCGGCTAACAGTGCAGAGCCGCTTTTTAAAAATAAACTCTCTTTTGCAAAAAGTAAGTTTCAAAGGCATTTATAAGTAACTACGCTATATAATTATTCCCTTTTTATGGCTGGGTAGCTCAGCTGGTTAGAGCGCTGGTCTCATAAGCCGGAGGTCGGGAGTTCAAGTCTCCCCCCAGCTACCAAATAAAAATCACTTAAACTTAAACGACTTCAAAACCTTTCAAAAGTCTCTTGAAATCATACTTTGTAATCATAGCATAAAATATCAAGTTTTGTCAATTAAGGTTATCTTTGATAAAATACGGTTACACATAAGTTACTCTAAAAGGGGTTAAAAATGGAAGCCAAAGGGACGAAACTCATAAAAAGCAAAAAATTCAAAGGCGTTTATCATAGCATACTATCAAACGGCGGCAAACACAACGATAAATCCTTTTATGTCATTTACAAGCTTAACGGCAAAACTCATAAGGTATTTATGGGCAAAGAGAGTGAGGGTATCAATGAACCCTTTTGTGCGCAACAAAGAAACGACATCATCAATAAAGCAAGGTTTGGCGAGGACGCTCCGATAGTCAAGTACAAGAATAAATCAGGCGTACTGTTTAGCGATATGGTAGAGAAGTATGTTCAGAGTAAAACTAACTCCAGAAAGGTAACCCTCGCATACATAGCCATAAAAGATATTTTCGGTAATAGCCGTTTAGATGAGATAACAATTGACGCCGTGAACAAATTCAAAAACAAACTCATCAGCGATAACAAATCCCCCAAAACAGTTACGACCTACTTACAAAGAATAAACACCATTTTTAATTTTGCAATTGATAGAGAGCTATTTAAAGGGCAAAACCCGTGTAAAAAAGTGGATAAGCCAAAGATAGATAACGAGCGAGTTAGATATTTAGCGCATGATGAGGTCACCCAACTCAAAGAAGCCATTAAAGATAAACCTATGCTTTTATTATTTGTGGAGTTGTCTTTAAGCACAGGGGGACGGTTAGAAACGATAACAAGCATAAGCAAAAAAGATATTAACCTCATCAGCTGCGCTATTCAACTTAAAAACCATAAAACAAATAACACATACGCAGGCTTTATCTCCGATAGCCTTTTACTATTACTCAAAGCGCGGTATTCAGAACTCCAAACTCCAAACGATAAAGTTATTACTACCTCGCCTAAAACCATTCAAAAACAGCTACAGCCATTATTAAACAAGCTATTTAATCAAGGACTTGACACAAAAGACACTAAAAACAGAGTGGTTGTCCACACGCTAAGACACACATTTGCGAGCCATTTAGCGATTAATGGAGTGTCGATATTCACGATTATGAAACTTTTAGACTATAAAGACATTAAGGATACCTTGAGATATGCAAAACTATCACCCGATAATGGATTAGAAGCAGTAAGGGGATTATGGAAATGAATGAAATAGAGAAAAGAATTGATGAGGCAATAAGAGTAGGGAATTGGGAAAAATACGACAAAATAAGAGACGAGCAAGCCGAAGCAAAAAAACAAGAAAAGCAACTGTCTGATAGACGCGAAGCAAACCGTCAAAGAGTAAAATACAGAAATAAAGCAAAACGAGTAAAACAATACCAATTAACCATTGCAAGAAAAAAAGCTATTGATAATGTAACTTACGGGCTTAACGCGCTTACTGCCAATTACGAAATTAATTTATCCGATACAATGAAAAATACGGTTGAAATAATAAAGAGATTTGACAATTTAAAAATATTAGAACTCTTGAACGAATATTACAAAAAGACGGATAACGACAATAGCGTTGATTATTATTTTGAGTTGATACATCTCTATCAAGTACTAAAAACCTTGCAAAAAACAAAAATAATAGGCGCACATTTTAGGCGTAAAATAAAATATTTACAACGAAAGGGCGAGAGCATACTCCCTAACATCAAAAGCTTTTACATAGAAAACATTAGCTTTAATAATTCACAAGATGAGGTAACGCTCGGCTTAAATAAAAACGATTTTGAGACTATCCTAAAAGAAATAATAAGAGAAACTTTATCAATCTACGACTACAATGCAAGAATTTTACCCTCTCAAAGGTCAGTTGCAAAATTTCACGAAAAGAGCTTATCTATTATCGCTCGTGATTTTACACATTAAATTGTCAAAACAGTTACAAACGACGACCACATCGTTATCCAAGACTCACCACCAAACCCTTTTCAAGTTCCATTTTTTAAGTTTTAAATCAATATTATTTCAAGGAAGCCCGTATTTATCGGCATTTCTCGCAACCTTGTTAGTTATTCCTCGGAAACGGTATTATTAACTCATACAAAACTTAATTAGGTTTCGTAAATCTATATAGAAGGAATGCTATGAAAAATAGTAATCAAACGGTGAGCGATAAAAAAGCTCTTAATCAGCAGGAAGCGGCAGAGTATCTGAACCTCTCAACCTCAACTTTAAAAAGATTAAGGATTGAAGGATTAGGTGCTAAATACATTAAGCTCAACACAAATACTAAAGGTAAAAATACAAAAATTCTTTACCCAATAGCAGAGTTAGACAAATGGCTAAACAGTCATTTACAGCAAACAGCGTGAGGCATCCAATGGATATTAGTAAAACAATTAATCCAAAGGATTGCGGAGGCGATTATTATGAGTAATCATAAAATAACAATACTTAAAGCAATGAGTGAGCGTGGACAAGTTACTGCTGCGCAGTTTAACATCTCCAACGCTAATGAGTACTTTAATGAATTAAAGCGCGTGGGTATTTGTAAGGGTGAATGGAATGAAACACATACCTTTAAATGGTGGAGGATTATTGATTACAATAATGCTATGAGATACTTAAATAGGACACAAAGCAACCATTGCAATAACCGCTCTGTGTCCCGTGATGAGGTTAATTAAAAATCTCGGAGTTATGATAACATAATTTGAGAAAATAAAAAATAAGAGGCGGTAACCACTGCCTCTTATGGAGAAAAACAAGATGAATTTTATCAGAAATAATATTAAAAATCAAATAAGTATTACTAAGTTTAAAGTTTTCTTTGGAGAAGTGAAAAACTACATCATAGAAATAAGTTGTTTTACACTTAAATATTGCTCAAAAGTTAATACTTTTACCCTTCAAAAATACCTCTTGTTATTTAAAACTATTTGCAATCAAATAAGCTCAATGCTCAAAAGGCTAAAATCGGCGATAGCCACGATAGCAAGGGCTTTGAGCGTATATGGGCTATGAGACATTCCCTCGCGTGCGCGCGTAATGCAAGACCTTTCAGTAAGACGAACACAGCCATAGCAGACGACCTTGCACACTTTAATCTTGACCAACAAATAAAGCTTGCCATAGATACATTGAGATTTGAATACAGTAAACAATACAAGCGAGAAAAGGTCAATCAGCTCGGGCAGTGGATAAAGCTTACTAAAGGTCATTCTCTTTGTAGTAAGCTTGCTAAGAGGCTAACCAAAAAAGAACTTACAAGCGTTTACAGATTAGAGAATGAAAACATTTATTTCTACAATTATTCTAACCCGCCAAAATACCGTGATGCTATGCTTGTAATCTTTGGCATATCTCAACCCGATAAAGAACCTAATCACGACTTGATAAGAAAAGTAACTTCATTCTTGCCCATTACAAGCCTTGATATTTGTTTAGATACTCCATCAGAGCCAAACCTTGATGCGCTAAGCAAACATTTTGCCTTAACCCGATACAAGGACACCAATACTTACTACATAAACCAAACGGGTTATCCCTCGCTTGATAAGATAACTATTTACAACAAGCAATCAAAGAACCGCTTATCATACCCCTTATGGCGCATAGAAGCTACGATAACCATACCTACGGCTAACCCCGAGCTTCTATCATTGCCTCTTTCAGAGTTTAAGCACATAATAGACTTAGCTTGTAATTAATATTTTACCATTAAAATACTTATTTTACACTCAAAAGCTAACTCTCTCGTCTACAGACTCTATTTACTTTTATCCGCGTGCGTGCGTTCACTTACAAAATAACCATCTATCTAACATAATGATTTTAATAATAAACTAAGCTTCTAAAAAACGGTATGGAGGTATGAAGCGAGTATTATCCCGCGCGTCAAGTTTCATTTTACCCCTTAGTCCCTCGCACTTATGCAACTTATTTAATGACGCTTTCAATGGATTTTCTTTTTTTGCTTACGGTATGATTTAAAAACGTCATCTTTGCCATCTAAATCAAACGCTAAGCGATTTTAACCTCTGTTACTCGTAATGTGTCCATAGACTGATTATTTTTATTGTGTGTCCTATCACTTCATAGATAAGTCTATGCTGTATGTTTATCCTGCGTGAGTAAGCTCCGCTTAAATCGCCTTGCAGTTTCTCAAAGCGCGGCGGAGTTTTAAAAGGATTTTCTCTTATTAATTCTATGAGTGCCTTTGCTTTATTATCAAGTCCAGCCGATTTTAATTTCGGAATATCCTTTAAAGCTCTTTTTGTGTAAACTATTTTCACCAAACAACCTTATCCTCTGATACGCATTTGGATAATGGAGTTTTTAACCCTTCCATAATCGTTTCTTTCATCTTTGGGATAGACGACAAATGCAAAGTCTCTATTAACCCGTTGTAATCGTCCTCGCTCATAATAACGGCATTGCCTACCTTTGTGTTTACGCTTACAATATCGTTGTGTTTGACAGTCTGTTCAAGTATGCTAAAAATAGATTTTCTGAAATTTGTAATATTTACGCTTACCATGTTCCACACCTCTTTAAAAAAATTTGCGTACATCATAGCGTACATATGCTTAAAACGGATTGAGTAAAAACCGATGTCCTTAAAATTGAGGAGATGTATAATTATTAAAAAAGCCATTGTAATAAAACAATGAAAAAAATTATTCCCCAGATGAGAGTGATAATTTTTTCTCCAATAGTTTCAAACATTTTTTACTCCTTACAAAGTTCGGCTTAATTTTCAGCTGATATGAGTAATATCAAAATAAGAAAAAGTATTATCACTCATTCTACCTATCTAAATGCCCCTACAATCAACGATAAAGCATTAAGGCTATCAAAACTGCTTTAAGTCAGCCACAGGGTTAGCAGCTAAAAATTGTTTTATTATTACCTCATCAAACAATAACCCGTAAACTCTATCTATCTTTTTAATTAAGCAGTCAGTTACCGTATCAGCTTCACACTTGGCTATTGAAAGCTCTCTTTTCAACCCTAAAATACCGAAGCACTCCATAATCTCATCAGTAATAGCCTCTGCAATGCTATTTGGGATAATAACCTCTTCCATACAAGCCCTTTCTTAAGAAATTACGAGCTAAAATATCAAAATCACTTCTGATACTTCAACTTCAATTACACGACTTAAAGTCTGAATTTTCAAGGTATGGTTACTCATAGGTTACACTTTGCCCATTTTTTCAAACCTTAAAGCACCTAATAAACACCATATTTAAGGGATTTGTATCACTTTGTAGTTAGAGATATTCCGTCAAGTCTCCCCCCAGCTACCATTTTATAAATCCCCATAAGTTCCGTTAAGTCCCAAACTCCCCACAAAATCGGCACTTTAAAAACTTCCCAATATTACAGAGCAATAATAAATATATATTTTAAAAAATAACGGCGCATGATAATAGTATATCTAACCACATAACGAACAGGCAAGAATTCAACTATTAAGCATAAGTCTGCCCGCATCTTTACAAAAATCTTTTGAGGCTATTATGCTTTATGCGCAAAGATAAAAAATCAGTTTCTACTTAGAAACTTATTTTAATCTCTCATAATTTTCGCAACCAATATCTGTTTCAAGATCGCAGGCTTTTTGATAGTATTGTATAGATTTGGTTATGCTTTTTTTCACGCCGTTGCCGTCTTCATACAGTACACCTAAATTATTGCAAGAGTCGCCGTCATCTTTATCGCAAGAGTTTTTATACAATTTCGCCGCTTTAACATAATCTTGTTTCACGCCGCTGCCGTCTTCATATAAAAGCGCCAGATTGTAACACGCATCCATGCCATATTGATCTTTATTGCATACTGTTTCATACAGTTTTGCCGCTTTGGTATAGTTTTGTTTCACGCCGCTGCCGTCTTCATATAAAATCGCCAGATTGTAGCAACCGTCCATACTATTTTTATTGCAGGCTTTTTTGTATAATTCTGCCGCCTTGACATAATCTTGCTCTAGTCCATCTCCAAAATCATACATTGTTCCTAAATTGAAGCAGGCTTCGCCATTTCCTTTGTCGCAGGCTTTTCCGTAAAGCTGTGCAGCTTTTACATAATCGCCCTCATTATCGGCTTTTACCGCCTCATCAAAATCATCAGCGGATAAAAATGTATGCAACATAAACAGTACAACCAAAATCCTAAACATACTATTCATATTCAATCCTTATTTATAAGTATAAAATTATACTAATCAAATGCTTATTTTATACTTTCATTAATGAATTTTTTACATGAAGATAAAATTGCCTATCACGCCTTTATCTATTTATTTTGTTTTGTTATCATGTACAGATTAATATGGAATATTTTAAGTATTAACTGAGATAGGTTTTTGTGATTGAAATTTACTCTAAATTTCTTTTTCTATTATAGCTTGAAGGGGATAAAAAGCTCTCCTCTCCAAGCTCTTCATCATATTCAAAATGGAAAAACCGTTCATAGCCAAGCTTTTCCAACTCATCGTCTAAAAATTGCGGCAATATATTTTTATGTTTACACTTCGCAATAATCGCCTCAATATCTTCCTCTTCAACATTGCTGAAGCGCATTTCCAAAATAGCTTCCTCTTTTGTCATACATCCTCTTATTTTGAGAAATCAACTTTAGAATTATAATAGATTTTATACTTAAAAAATAATTAAAACATTATAGCGATAAATCTTTTAATATCTGCATGGCTGCCATTTTACCGTCAGCCGCCGCAGTTACGACTAAAGCCGCACCTCTCATGCAGTCTCCTCCTGCGTAAACTCCCGCTTTGCTTGTACGGTAACAGTTATCTGCCGCTATTGTGCCACGAGCGTTAATATCTATACCATTTTCAGCTAAAAACATCGGAATATTCGGCGTAAATCCAAGCGCAAAAATAACTATGTCGGCATCAATTTTAAAATCGCTTCCTTTAACTATCTCTATAGTTTGCCGCCCAAGCGTATCTTTGCTGCTTAAAATCGTTTTTTGCATATTAAGCCCTATAACATTTCCTTCGCTATTTACGATAATATCACGTGGAGTTGCATTGTAGATAAAATTTACACCTTCATCAAGCGCATTTTTAAACTCTTTTTTAGAGCCGGGCATATTAAATTTATCGCGGCGGTAGAGACAAGTAACACTTTTTGCATTTTCCCTGATAGAAGTCCTCAAACAATCCATAGCTGTATCGCCGCCGCCGACGACTACGACATTTTTATTTGTTACATCAATATCTTTATCTATCTCTTCTTTGAACTGTCTTTTTTGTATAGTGCGTAGAAAATCTACCGCCATAATCGTACCATTTGCATTTTCATTGCTAATATTAGCTCGGTTTGGAAGTTCAGCGCCTATTCCTAAAAAAATAGCGTTATGCGAATTGACAAGTTCTGAAAAAGATATATCTTTACCAACTTCGGTATTTGTTTTCAACTCTAATCCGGCTTCTGTCAGCCAATTTACTCTTCTTGCTATAACCTCTTTTTCTATTTTAAATCCGGGTATGCCATAAGTCAAAAGTCCGCCCGCTCTATTTTGTTTCTCATACATGACAACTTTAACGCCTGCTCTTAAAAGATATGTTGCGGCAGATATGGAAGCGGGGCCTGATCCTATGACAGCCACCGATTTATCGCTTTTTTTTGCTGCAAACAGAGGTTTTAATCCGTTTCTAAAACCGTATTCGCTTATAACCGTCTCTATAGCGCCTATCGTAATAGCTCCATATCCGTCATTTAACGAACAGTCGCCCTCGCAAAGTCTGTCTTGAGGACATACGCGTCCGGTGATTTCAGGAAAAGGATTGCTTTCGTTGGATATTTCAAAAGCTGTGCGAATATCTGCTCTTGCACCAACAGCTTTAAGCCAAAAAGGAATGAAATTATGCAGAGGACATTTATTATGGCAAAATGGATCGCCGCACTGTATGCATCGGCTCGCCTGCTCTTTTATGTCATCTTTTGACAACAATTCATAAATCTCTTTAAAATCTTTTGTTCTTTCTGTTATAGAGCGTTTTTTTATCTCTGCTCTCTCAATGGTTAAAAAGTCTTGCATTTTAATTTCCTTCTCCTGGACTCAACGGGAGTCTTGTCATATCTTTTGGATATATCATCCAAAAATCCCTTATCGCATGTCTGAAACTATCCATAATCAGCCTCGCTTTTGCACTTTGCGTTTCGTTAATGTGCGCCCTTAACAGTCTTTTTAAAATATGTCTTGCTCCATCCATCTCATCTGTATCAATACGAACGGCTTTAACAAGCTCTTGATTTAATTTATCTATAAAATCATGGTCTTTATCATAAACAAATGCCACGCCGCCCGTCATGCCTGCGCCAAAATTCATGCCTGTTCTTCCAAGTATCAGCACTTCTCCGCCTGTCATATATTCGCATGCGTGGTCTCCCGTTCCTTCTACGATTGCCACGGCGCCCGAATTTCTTACGCAAAATCTCTCGCCGACATTGCCTGCAATAAATAGTTTACCGCCTGTCGCTCCATAAAGGCAGGTATTGCCCGCACATGAGAAGTGTTCGCCCTGAACTTTCGGAGTAATGACTATTTTACCGCCGTTCATTCCTTTGCCGACATAATCATTTGCCACTCCATGAAGATTAATCGTAACGCCGTTAATTAAAAATGCGCCGAGCGATTGTCCTGCGATACCATTTAAATTGTAGATGATACTGTCTTCTCTTATCCCTTTATTGCCGTAAAATTTTGCAATTTCACCGCTCGTTCGTGCGCCAAAACTTCTATTTGTATTGGTTATTGTCTTATTCAGTACGATATAATCATTTGGATTTTCTATAACTTTATAAACCTCTTTTAATATCTCGTTTTCATAACTATTTTTATCATATGGAGGATTTGAGGATTTTTGACATGTATTAATGCCTTCAATATTTGTCAGAATAGCGCTAAAATCAAACTTTTGAGCAAATGCATCCTCTTTAACGTTTAAAAGCTCGCTTCGCCCGATAATATCCTGCAATGATTCATAACCTAAAGAGGCAAGTATCTCTCTTATATCTTCGGCTAAAAGAGTAAGGTAATTCACTATCCTGTCGGTTGTACCGTTAAAGTTTTTTCTGCACTCATCGTTTTGAGTTGCAACGCCCACCGAACAACGGTTCAAATGACAGACACGCAGCATTTTGCAGCCCAAAATCGTCAGCATGAGCGTGCCGAATGCGTAACTTTCAGCTCCCAAAAGAGCGGCTTTGACAATATCAAGACCGATCTTTAAACCGCCGTCTGTTTGTAGATGTACAAACTCTCTTAAATTATTATATTTTAGCGCATTATGAGCTTCGCTAAGACCTATTTCCCAAGGGTTTCCAGCAAATTTTATAGATGTGAGCGGAGCTGCGCCCGTGCCGCCGTCATTACCCGATATAATAATTTTATCCGCATAAGCTTTTGCCACGCCTGCGGCTATCGTGCCAACTCCTGCAGTAGATACAAGCTTGACTGTGATGATTGCTTCGGGATTTACCTGTTTTAAATCAAATATAAGCTGCGCTAAATCCTCAATAGAATAAATGTCATGATGAGGCGGCGGCGATATAAGCGTAACGCCCGGAATTGTGTATCGCAAGCTTGCTATCAGCGGCGTTACTTTATGTCCGGGAAGCTGCCCGCCTTCTCCGGGTTTTGCGCCTTGTGCAACTTTTATCTGTATCTCTTTTGCGCTTCTTAAATATTCGGGCGTAACGCCAAAGCGTCCCGAAGCTATCTGTTTAATTTTAGAGTTTTTAATACTTTTTAGTCTTTCCGGCGCTTCGCCGCCTTCGCCCGAATTTGACATACCTCCGAGCTTGTGCATGGCAAGCGCTATAGCTTCATGTGCTTCGGGCGAAATAGAACCAAGACTCATAGCCGCACCGTTAAAGCGTTTAAATATCTCTGATACAGGTTCAACTTTTTTGATACTTATAGGCTTTTTATCAGACTTGATATCAAAAAAATCCCGTATCATCTTTAAGTTTCTTGAAAGAATAAGATTTTTTAGATTTTCATAGTCCGTTTTTAAACCGCTCTGCGCCGTTTTATGAATTGCATGTATAACATTCGGAGCATAATCATGATACTCGCCGCCATTCATATATTTGTAAAATCCGCCGATTTCTAAAGGAAACATCTTTGTATGCGTATCAAGCTCAAAAGCTTTTGCATGATTTTGTTCTATGCGTTTTTCTATATCGTCATAATCAAGTCCCGCCAAAAGACATGTAGCGTTTCTGAAACAGTCGTTTGTTATCTTTGACGAAAGTCCGATAATGTCAAATAAACCGGAGTTTTTGTATGAAGCTATGGTTGAAATACCCATTTTAGAGATAATTTTAAGTAATCCCTGACCAAGCGCATGATTAATATTTTTCAATGCCTCTTTTGTATCGTAGCTGTCCATGTCTCTTGATTTTGCCATATCCAAAGCAGTCGCATACAGCAGATACGGATATACCGCACTTGCGCCAAACGCTATCAAAACTGCCGCAGAGTGCGAATCCAATACTTCGCCCGTTATCACTACAATAGAAGCTTTATGTCTCACTTCATTATCCAAAAGAGCATTATTAACGCGTCCTGTTACCATCGCCATAGGAATACATTTGTGCGTTTTATCAACTCCTCTGTCGTCCAAAAATATCATATGTATATCTTCATTTCTGACCGCTTCTACAATATCATAAACCAAATCCTCCAAAGAGCCTTGCAGATTCTCTTCATAAAGCGTAGAGAATGTACGGCATTTGTACTCTTTTTTATAAAGCGGTTGATTTGGATCGCCAAAACTTTTCAAAACTTCCATGCGTTCTTGCATAAGTATCGGCGAGATAGATTTAATGCGAAAAGCATGAAGCGGCGTTTCGTCTAAAATATTGTGAGTTTGACCAAAGTCAGTATTTAGGCTCATGACGACCATTTCTCTTATCGGATCAATCGGCGGATTTGTAACCTGTGCAAATTTTTGTTTAAAAAAATCTGTAAAAAAGCGTTGTTTTTGACTGAATGCGGCAAGCGGCGTATCATCTCCCATAGAACCCGTAGCCTCTTTGCCGTCTCTCATCATGGGTTCTACGATCATCTCTCTTATCTCTTGAGTGATATTATTATATCGCTGCAGATACTCCAAATTATTAAACTGATAATCTTGCGTATTGGCAAATAAAATATCCACATATTCCTGCAGATAAAACATATTTTTATTAAGCCATTCGGTATATGGATGAGAGTTTTTAAGGTAGTCGTTTATCTCGGGGTTTTTCATTATTTTGCCGAATTTCAAATCAACTCCAAGCATCTCTCCGCTCTGAAGCCGCCCTCTTTCCAAAATATTCTCTTCATCTATTTTAAGTACGCCGTACTCGCTTGCAATTAATATTCTATTATCTTTTGTGATAATATATTTTGCAGGACGAAGCCCGTTTCTGTCTAAAATACAGGCTATATATCTGCCGTCCGTCAAAGAGATAGCTGCAGGTCCGTCCCAAGGTTCAAAACTGTTGCTTATATATTCATAAAATGACCTTAATTTTGCATCTATGTGCGGTGAGTTTTGCCATGGAGCAGGCACTAAAACGCGTGCGGCTTTAAAAAAATCGTAACCGTTTGCCAGTAAAAATTCAAATATGTTATCTAAACTTGCGCTGTCACTGACATCATCAGTTGTAACAGGAAGCATAGTGCGCAATTCTTTGTCGGAATAAACGGAACTTTTTAAAAATTCGCTTTTTGTTTTGAGGTTGAAACGGTTTGCTACGATGGAGTTTATCTCGCCGTTGTGCGCAAGCGTACGAAACGGCTGCGCAAGTTTCCACCGCGGGAGAGTATTGGTAGAAAAACGCTGATGAAACAGTGCGAAAACCGCTTTAAAACTGCTGTTTTGCAAATCTTTATAAAACTCCCGCAAATATGTCGGCATGACAAGACCTTTATATGATATGACTCTGTTTGAAAACGAAGGAATATAAAACTCATCATCATCTTTAAGAGCATTTTCAATATTGCGTCTTGCAAGGTATAAAAGCGCTTCAAATCGTTTTGTAGCAATCAAAGAGTTTGGTATGACAAACACTTGCGTAATTTTCGGAAGCGTTTTTAAGGCAAGTTCCCCTAATGCGCTTATATCTATAGGTACATTGCGGTATAATAAAACTTTTAAATCATTATTTTGACAAATCTCTTCAAATACGCTCTTTTGCTCCTCTTTCGTAAAAAAAACTTGAGCTACCGCAAACTGCTTTGGCAAATCAACTCCGAGTTTTGCAGCCTCTTTTTTCATAAACTCTACAGGCAGAGAAAAAAGCAGTCCGCTGCCGTCTCCGCTCTTGCCGTCAGCAGCAATAGCGCCTCTGTGTACCATTCGTTCAAGCGCCAAAATAGCGTCTTTGACGATATCATGAGAGGCTATATTATTAGTATTTGCAAGCAATCCGAAACCGCAATTGTCTTTGTAACTTTTATATAGTTCCATTAATTACCTTTACATATAAACATAAATCGGTCAAAAAAAGTGTAAGAATATATCAAAAAAAAGCTTTAATATCAATTATTCGGTTTTTATGGAGTTATATTAACCGCTTTATCAAAAATAAAATTAAAATCCAATAAATTTTTGGAATAAAAACGACAATAAAAGTTTACGCTAATTTTTTATACGCTTAATATATTAAAACTGTCATGACTATTATGAAAATTGTTGGTTATTTATCTGTTTTAACGAATACTTGTAAGGGTGCGGTATCCGCTTTTATAAGCGGATATATTGCGTTTGATTAAAGCTTAATCCACCAAATCCGCAAGAAATGCTTTGTGATTTAGATCTGCTTTCAAATGTTCGCAGATCAGTTTTGCATCCCGCTCCGCATTACCAAGGCAGCTTGTGGCGCCCGGGCTTGGAGTCATATTAAAAATTATTCCCGTGCCCGGATTGATAGAGGCTTCGCCGAGCATTAATTTTCGTTCTGCTTTATTCAAAACCTGCGGACGCACGCCGCCAAAACCTTTGGCATATTCTATATCCTCAAGTCTTAAACACGGTACAAGTTTTCTCATGTCTTTTAAAAAGACGCGTTTATTGATATATGGTATCTCATATAGAAAGTTTTTAAATATATATTTTCTAATATCAGCATCAACAAACAAGTCTTTAAATATTTTTAAGACTTTGCCGTCAAAATTAAGTGTTTTTACAAATTCTGGAAATGATTTAAGTCCATGAAATCGTTCCAATACAGGTAAAACAAGAGCGGTAGGACCAAAACGCGTTACCATATCAAGAAGCACATCAGGATCGCCATGTAAAGCGGCAAAAGGAAGTTTGGCATTTTGTACCATATAGACTTTGCCTTTTAAAAAATGTCCTTTTGTTACATAATAACTTCCCGCGACCGGCAAGCAGCCAAACTCTTTACCATAACCCATCTGATGCGCAAGATACAGAGCATGACCGCCCGCATTTACTACAACAAAATCGGCTGTAAATACATCGCCGTTTTTTGTCATCAATACATGCTCTTTGCCAAGCTGTTTTATATTTACAACTTCGGAATTAAAAAATATATCAAGCTGTTTGTTTTTCTCTTTTTGAGCATTATCAGCAAGACTCTGCGCCATTGCGCCGTAATTGACAGTAGAATACTGATCTAAAACGCCCACGCCTATAATATTTTCCGGACGCTCTTTGCCGTTTTCGTCAAAAACAAGTTTAGGCTCAATCTCTTTCAGCTTTTCCTTATCATAAACTTCAAGATACGGAAACAGTTCTTTAAACTCTTCATATCTTTTTTTCATATATTCTACTTCCGCATCGCCTATACCTACAGCCATTTTTTGGTGAGCAAACATAAACTTATTTTCATATCCATGCTGCAAGCAGTACCGTCTTATCATGTTTGCCGTGCGTTTTACCTGTTTTGCTTTGTCTATCGTATAATTCGTCTCTATGTCGCCCGTATGAATTGTTTGAGAATTTCCCTGTCCGCTTGAACTGAGCGTAGCTAAAGCATCATATTTTTCAAGAAGCGCAACAGACTTTATATTTGAATATTTTGCCAGCGTATAAAACAACGCCGTTCCCGAAATACCTCCGCCGATAATAATAACATCATAATGTTTTTCTGTCATTTTCAATTCCTTACTATACATATATATTAACTTGTTATTCTTAAAAAACAGTTCTAACATTTAACCATTTTTTGCGTAAATATTAGCTTATATGATAATTATGGCAAAGACATTTAAAGATTTTGAATCATGTTTTCAAGCGGTAAAATATTTGCCGTTGTTTTACGACCGCTTTAAGTAGTTTTATCGGCTTAAATAAAAATCGGTAAACTTTTTCAATATACTGCTTGCATGAGGCGTTTCGCAGATATTCCTTAAAACTATCGGGAGATTTTTTATGTTTTTTGCCTGTGCCGCAACATATTCTCGCATAATATCGGCATTATGTTCGGGGTGAAATTGAACGCCCCATATATTGTTCTCAATTCTGAAAGCATGACAGCCCTCATAACAGTTTGATGCCAGCAAAACGGCATTTTTCGGCAGTTTTAAAACAGATTGTGTGTGAGTTGCATGAGCTAAAAAAGTTTGCGGTAAATCTTTAAAAAGCGGATCATTTTTTGCTTCATCAGTCAAATCAATACTGACCGTGCCTATTTCTGGACCATTTGGATGATTTGCCACAATGCCGCCAAATGTTTGAGCCAAAAGTTGATGCCCAAAACATACACCCAAAATCGGCACACTGTTTTTTGCCGCCTCCCTCAACCACTCTTGCAATTTTTCAATCCAATCAAATTTATCGGTAACCATATCATGAGAGCCTGTTATAATGATGCCCTGTATATTTTCAAAATTCGGAAGATTTTGTTTTCTCGGATCTGCCGTTTTGACCTCTTTGTTATCCAATCCTGCTGATTTGAGCGTCCAATCTTCAAAATCGCCATACTTTTGCGCACACTCTTTCATGGTATCGCCCATTTTCAGTATAACAAACATTTTTTACCTTTAAAAATAAAAAATTATCCCTGAATCTTTACAGGAATAAATATAAATATGATAATTATAGTGCGGATTTTGATAATCTTTTATCTTAAATCTGATGAAAATTTACACAACAGCCACAGCTTCTATTTCTATCTTGGCATTTTTCGGTAAAGATTTCACGCTTACGGTGCTGCGGGCGGGTTTATGAGCACCAAATGCTTTTGCATATATCTCATTTACCACTGCAAAATCATTAATATCAGTCAAAAAAATGGTAGTTTTTACGACCTTTTCAAGCGAACTGCCGCCTTGCTTTAAAATCTCGGACAAATTTTTTAAAACCTGTTCGGTTTGAACTTTTATATCTTCGTCTAAAAATTTTCCTTCATTCGTCAAAGCAATTTGCCCCGAAGTAAAAATAAAACCGTTTGCCGTTACGGCTTGCGAATAAGGACCTATCGCTTCGGGCGCTTTTTTTGTTGATATCGTTTTCATGAGTTACCCGCTTTTTTTAAAATTTTGTCAAAAGTTCTCTAAAGACTTTGATTAAATCGTATAGATGAGTCAAATAGCATCTTTCGTTTGCCGCATGTATTGTATCGTTCAATACTCCAAATTCTACAATGCTTACGCCATGTTCTGCAAAAAACCGCGCATCGCTTGTACCGCCGCCGGCGCTTATTTCCGGCACAAATCCCGTTATCGTCTCAATAGATCTTGACAGATGCGCTATTAAAATAGATGCTTTGTCTGTTACAAAAGGTTTTGCCGACTCTTTCAACTCCAAATCAAAATCCAACTTATCTTTGCCCGGATTATTTACCATATATAAAAGACCGAAATTTGACCTGATATACCGCTCTACATCTTCTATTTTAATCCTCGGTGAATTTCTGACATTAAACATGAGAGTAAGCGTTTTTGGCGTTACATTCGTTACGCCCTCGCCTGCTTTTATATCCGTAATAATAAGCGTACTCGGCTCAAAAATATCGTCTCCGTCATCAAGTCTATGTTCTGCAAGTTTAGGCAGTATGGAAGCTATCTGATGAATAGGATTTTTTGCATTTTGCGGATAAGCTACATGCCCCTGCACGCCTCTAATCTCAATTTTACCGTTAATAGAGCCGCGTCTGCCTATTTTTATTGTGTCTCCGAAATTTCTAATGCATGTAGGTTCTGCTATGAGAGCATAATCAGGCAGAAAATTCTCATTTTTTAAAATTTCTACTACCTTTGCAGTTCCATTTTTTGCTTCACCCTCTTCATCACTTGTCAGCAAAATAGACAATGTACCATTAAAGTGCTTTAAATCTTTGCATGTTTGAATTATCGCACAAATGCCGCTTTTCATATCCTGCGCCCCTCTTGCATAAACAAAACCGTCTTTTTCAAAAGGTTCAAAAGGATCGCTTTCCCATCCGTCGCCCGGCGGTACAACATCAACATGACCGGCAAAACAAAAATGCGGACCATCGCCGAATTTTTTATATAAAAATAGATTTTTTACTTCGCCGACATCTATTCTTTTCGCCGTAAATTCAGGCAAATAATCGCTTATAAATGCCAAAAGTCCACCATCTTGCGGCGTAACTGACGGCGTATTTAAAAGAGCGAAAAATAGTTCTTTGTCTTCCATAACTTCCCACCTATATGTTTTTATTGTAATTTCTTTTTGCTAAAAACTCTTCAAGGTTATACTTTTCTCTGAATTCAGGCGTCAGCAGATGTACCAAAATATCTGCCAAATCTACAACTATCCATTCGCTGCTTGATTCAATATTAAGTATCTGCTCGCCGTTTTTTTTAAGTTCTGTTTTTAGCGTATCAAGCAGGCTTGTTCCATGTCTTTCGCCCATAGTTGTAGCTACTACCACATACTCTACAAAATAGTCCGTACCCCTCATGTCAAAAACTTGAACAGTTTCCGCTTTTTTCTCTTCTAACAAGCTTATTATAAACTTTACACGCTGATCCATTGTACTCCTTAAAACATTTAAAGGAGTAATATTAGCATTTATCGCCGCTTTTTGCAATATTCTCTCAAAAGTAAAATCTGTTTTTAAAAATTTCATATTAATATGCTGCTGTTTTAATATGCTGTTTTTAAACTTTTTCATACTTCATTTTGGTTAATATTATAAAATTAAAAAAACAACGCTTACAAGGAGATAAAAAATGGCACTCAAAGTAGCTATAAATGGCTTTGGTCGTATTGGACGATGCGCTGCAAGAGTTTTAAATGAGCGGGAAGATATAGAATTAGTTGCTATAAATGACACGGCGAGCCGCGACATGACAAAACAACTGCTAAAATATGACAGCGTACATGGAATTTTTAAAGGCGATGTAGAGTGGCTGGAAGAGGATTATCTTCAAATAGGCAAGTCGAAAGTCAAAATGTTCTCTACGCGCGATCCGAAAGAGCTTGATTTTATAAAATACGGTGCGGATATTGTGCTTGAATGTACGGGAGCGTTTTTAACGCAGGAAAAGGCGCAGATTTTTATAGATAAAGGTGCTAAAAAAGTTATCTTTTCGGCTCCTGCAAAAGATGATACGCCAACATTTGTTATAGGCGTTAATGAAACGAAATACAACGGAGAAAAGATTATCTCCAATGCAAGCTGCACGACAAACTGTCTGGCTCCAATTGCCAAAACGATAGATGACGGATTTGGTATCCAAAAAGGTCTAATGACAACTATACACTCATACACAAACGACCAAAATATACTTGATGTAAAACATTCAAAAGATTTAAGAAGAGCCAGAGCCGCCGCACTTAACATGATACCGACAACCACAGGCGCTGCCAAAGCCATAGGTTTAGTTTTACCACATTTAAAAGGCAAGCTGCATGGGCAGAGCATAAGAGTGCCGACTCCAAATGTTTCTATTGTGGATTTGAATATATTAATCTCAAAAAACAGCACAAAAGAGGAGATAAATGCACTTTTAAAAGAGAAATCTATCGGTAAACTTAAAGGCATTTTGGAGATTGACGAAGAGTTTAAAGTATCACAGGATTTTCAAACCTCATCGTTCAGTTCTATTGTTGCGACTGATTTAACGCAGGTAGTGGACGGCGATATGGTAAAAATAATGGCTTGGTACGATAATGAGTGGGGATACACAAACAGACTTATAGATATGGCGCTTCATGTATCAAAATATTAAGGATAATTTATGAGTACGGTTAAGTCAATCAGGGATTTAAATATAGAAGGTAAAAAAGTTTTTATCCGATGCGATTTTAATGTCCCGATGGATGAATTTTTAAATATCACGGACGACAGGCGTATCCGCTCGGCAATTCCTACTATCAAATACTGCTTAGACCATAACTGCAGCGTTGTTTTGACAAGCCATTTGGGACGCCCCAAAGGAGTTGACAGCAAGTTTTCACTGAAACCTGTCGCAAAACGTTTAAACAGACTGCTTGATAGAGAAGTTATTATAGCGGATGATGTTATCGGGCAAGATGCAAAAAACAAAGCAGAAAATCTAAAAACGGGTGATGTTTTACTGCTTGAAAATTTAAGATTTGAAAGCGGCGAAACAAAAAACGATGAAAATTTGGCAAAAGAGCTTGCATCTTTTGCAAATGTTTATATCAACGATGCTTTTGGCGTGTGCCACAGAGCGCACTCTTCGGTTGAAGCGATAACAAGATTTTTTGACAATGAGCACAAAGCGGCGGGTTTTTTGCTCCAAAAAGAGATAGAGTTTTCGCAAAATTTGCTTAAAAAACCAACGCGCCCGTTTGTGGCGGTTGTAGGCGGAAGTAAAGTGAGCGGAAAACTTCAAGCGTTAAACAATCTGCTTCCCAAAGTGGATAAAATAATAGTCGGCGGCGGAATGGCTTTCACTTTTTTAAAAGCGCGCGGATACGAAGTCGGCAACTCTCTTGTAGAAGATGACTTGGTAGAAGAAGCATACAAAATCATACAAAAAGCAAAAGAGTTGAAAGTAAAATTTTATCTGCCTGTTGATATTGTGGCAGCGCAAACTTTTTCGGCTGATTCTGTTATAAAATTTGTTACTACCCAAGAGATACCAAAAGGGTGGATGGGACTTGATATAGGACCTGCATCCGTGAGAGTTTTCAAAGAGGCATTGTCCGATGCGCAGACGATTCTTTGGAATGGTCCTATGGGCGTTTTTGAGATAGATAAATTTTCAAAAGGAAGCATCAAAATATCTCATGCAATAGCTGAAGCTCATGCGACTACCGTAGTCGGCGGCGGCGATACGGCAGATGTCGTAAATAGAGCGGGGGACGCTGACGAGATGACATTTATCTCAACGGGGGGCGGAGCAAGTTTGGAGCTTATAGAAGGCAAGGAACTGCCCGGCGTTAAAGTTTTGACAACAAGAGATGATACATGATAGTCGCCGCTAATTTTAAAACAAATCACACAAGAGAAACTGCGGCAATATATTTAGATGCTTTGGAACTTTTTTTGGATACCTCTTTTATTGATTGCGATATAAGAGTATATCCGCCTCTTACAGCGCTTTTGAGGGCTGATTTGTATTCTCATGTAAAACTTGGCGCGCAAAACTTTTATCCTGTAGTAAGCGGCGCATATACCGGCGAGATAGGCTCTCATCAACTGGGTGAGTTTGGCATCAAAAATGTCTTAATAGGACACAGCGAAAGAAGAGTTACCTTAAAAGAGACTCAAGATCTTATAGCCCAAAAATATGCTTTTGCAAAAGAGAACGGTTGGGAGATTATCTACTGCATAGGAGAACCGAAAGATGTAAGAGAACAGGGAATAAGCGCTGTTTTGGAGTATCTTTGGAGTGAATTTGACGGTATAGATATGGATTATGAGAGACTGTCGGTAGCTTATGAGCCGATTTGGGCTATAGGGACGGGAGTGAGCGCCAAGATCAAAGATATAGACGAAATTTCAAATATACTAAAAAGTAAATTGGGAAATACTCCTTTGCTTTACGGCGGAAGCGTGAACAGTGAAAATCTCTCTTCCATCATATCGCTAAGCTCATGCGATGGAGTATTGGTCGGAAACGCTGCTTTGGATGTAGCAAATTTTTGTAAACTTATACAAATAGCGCAAAATGTAAAAAAATAAAAAAGGAAATTAAAAATGTTGATGAAAGATAAAAAAGGGTTAATCGTAGGAATTGCCAATAACAAATCAATAGCATACGGCATAGCGGAAGCCTGCCATAAACAGGGCGCAACACTGGCATTTACCTACCTGAATGAACAGCTTGAAAAAAGAGTGCGCCCTATAGCAGAAGAGTTTGGCAGCAAATATGTCTATCCGCTTGATGTAAACAAACCAGAAGAGCTTGAAAATCTGACAAAATATATTCATGATGATTTTGGCAAGATTGACTTTTTGGTTCATTCTGTGGCATATGCGCCAAGAGAAGCGCTTGACGGAAGATTTGTAGATACAAGCAAAGAGGCTTTCAATATAGCCATGGAGACATCTGTTTATTCGCTTATCAGTTTAACAAAAGCATGCCTGCCCGTGATGAACGATAACAGCTCTATCTTGACGCTTACATATATCGGCGGGGCAAAATATGTTCCGCATTACAATGTCATGGGAGTAGCAAAAGCGGCGTTAGAGTCAAGCGTAAGATATCTTGCCGTTGATTTGGGAGGCAGAGGTATAAGAGTAAACGCCATAAGCGCAGGACCTATTAAAACATTGGCTGCAAGCGGGATAGGCGATTTTAGAATGATTTTAAAATGGAATGAACTCAACACTCCACTTCACAAAAATGTAACTACAGAAGAGGTCGGCAACAGCGCTTTGTATCTTTTGAGCGATTTGGCTTCGGGAGTCAGCGGCGAAGTTCATTATGTGGACGGCGGATACAATATCATGGGACTTGGTCGCATAACGCAGGATAGCGAAGGTAAAACCGCACTCGCATGGGATTTAAAAGAGTAGCGTTTAAGATATATACATGAGAGTGTTGCTTAAAAAAATCGGCTATATCGTATTTATGCTCTTTTTGATAAGCATTATATCTTTTGGAGCGATTCATCTTGCGCCGAACTCTTTTTTCGCAAGCGGAGAACTAAATCCAAATATTACGCCCGAAAGCATTGAGAACCTGAAAGCTGTTTACGGGCTTGATAAGCCTTTACATGTACAGTATTTTTTGTGGCTTAAAGCTATTTTGGCATTAGATTTTGGCATCTCGTTTGCCAGTGGAAAGAGCGTAAGTGCGGAGATACTCTCCCGTCTTCCCATAACGCTTTTGATAAATGCGGTAAGTCTTGTTTTTGTCTTTTGCATATCCGTATATTTTGGTATAAAATCAGCGCTTAAAGAGGGCAATGCGTACGATAAAACCGTCAAACAAATCTCGCTTGTAAGTTATGCTATGCCCTCTTTTTATCTCTCTTTACTTTTGATACTGTTTTTCAGCGTCTATCTTGGGTGGTTTCCTATAAGCGGACTAAACTCGGCATATACGCAAACTCCAAAATGGCTTGATACGGCATGGCATCTTTTTCTGCCTATAACAGTTGTAATTTTCGGCGGGATAGGAAGTATGATTTTATATGTCAGAGGTCTTAGTATA